>JARFPS010000303.1 GCA_029288175.1 Miltoncostaea sp.
GCCACGGTCTGAGGCCCCCCACGGGGCCGCCTCGATCGCCGCCCCGATGGGCGCGGGGCGTGGCCCGCGGCCGCGCTCCCGACCGGGGGCGCAGGTGCCTAGACCGCCTCGGCCTCCGTGGGCGCGTCGGTCCGTTGAGAAGACCGGCGTCCGGTGACCCACAGCACGGCCAGCCCGATGGCCGCCGCGATGATCGAGCCGGCGAGGATGCCCAAGCGGGCGCTGTTCTCGATCACCGGATCGTCGAAGGCCAGGCCGGCGATGAACAACGAGACCGTGAAGCCGATGCCGGCGAGGCTCGCCGCGCCGACCAGGTGCATCAGTCGCACTCCTTGAGGGAGTTTGCCGATACCGAGCGCCACGGCGATCAGCGCCCCGAGCGTGATGCCCACGGTCTTGCCGATCACAAGGCCCAGCACGATGCCGAGGGCCACGCCGTTCTCGGTGGCCGCCTCGATCGAGTCGGAGCTGAGGACGATTCCCGCGTTGGCCAGCGCGAAGATGGGCAGGATGACGAAGCTGCTCCAGCGGTGCAGCGCGTGCTCGATGCGCGCGAGCGGTGAGACCGCCTCGGTGCTCAGCCAGGCCAGCTGGCGCCAATGCAGCGCGTCGTGGTCCGGGTCGTCGGGGTCGTCCTCGGCGAGGTGGGCGATGCGGATCGCCTCGGCGCTGACCGTCCTGGGGTGTTGGAACGGCTTTGACGGCGTGACCAGCCCGATCACGACGCCCGCGATGGTCGCATGGACGCCGGACTCGAAGGTCATGAACCATGCCCCCAGGCCCAGCGCGATGTAGATGGTCATCGACCGGATGTGAAGGCGGTTCGCGATCAGCATCAGGGCGACGAGCGCGATGGCGCCGGCGAGCCATCCGAGGGCGATCGTGTCGGTGTAGAAGATCGCGATCACGCCGATCGCCAGGATGTCGTCGATGACCGCGACGCCGAGCAGGAACGCCACGAGGGCCGGCGGCACCAGGCGGCCCAGCGCCGCCAGTGCGGCCAACGCGAAGGCGACGTCGGTGGCGATCGGGATGCCCCAGCCCTCGGCGCCGACGCCGTCCGAGGTGGCGATCAGGTAGATCGCTGCGGGCAGGACCATCCCGCCCACGGCCGCGATGGCGGGGAGCGCGGCCGCGCGGCGCGAGGCGAGCTCGCCGACCGTGAGCTCTCGCTTGATCTCGAGCCCGATGACCAGGAAGAAGATGGTCATCAGCCCGTCGTTGACGACCTTCAGCAGCTTCTCGGAGATGCTCCAGTCGCCGATCGTGAGGCTGACCTCGGTCGACCAGAAGTCCATGTAGCCGCTGGAGTCGACGTTCGCCCAGATCAGGGCGATGATCGACGCGGCGAGCAGCACCATGCCCCCGGAGGCCTCCAGGCGCATGAACTCCTGGGTCGGCCGCACCAAGAAGCGCGGCACGATGCGATCGGACGCTGAGAAGGTGCTGCGTGGGCGGGGTGCGTCCGGGTCGGGGGGCTCGTTCACCGGCGGGAAGGATACCCACTCGACCGCGCGGGTCCGAAGCGGGCTCGGCTGTGGATCAACCGGGGGGCAGGCCGCCCGCGATCGCGGAGCGGTTCCAGGCGTTGATCGCGACGATGTGCGCGACCAGTCGGGCCAGCTCCTCGTCGTCGAACTCCTCGGCGGCCCGGGCGAGCTCGTCGCCGACGTCGTTGAGCCGGTCGGTGATGGTGAGGGTCTCGGTGAGCGCCATCGCCGCCCGCTCGCGCGCCGTGAACGCGTCGGACTCGCGCCAGCGCGGCAGCTCGTCGAGGCGGGCCTGGTCCTGGCCGTCCTTCAGCGCGCGCTCCGTGTGCGTGGCGATGCAGTACGCGCACTCGTTGGCGTGGCTGGCCACGAGCTTGACGATCTCGTCGAGCCCGTCGCCGAGCTGACCCGCGCTGCGGGTAAGGGCCGCCAGGGCGCGGTAGGCCTCCGGCAGCTCGCGCTTCATGTTCACGTGACGTTCAGCCATTGCTCCTCAGTGTCCGAAGCGGACGTCGGGAAGGACCCGCGCCATCCAGCGCGGCTGCCACCAAGCCGCCGCGCCGACCAGGCGCAGCGCGACCGGGACCAGAAGCAGGCGCACCAGCAGCGCGTCCAGCAGCACCGCGGTGCCGAGGATGATCCCCATCTCCTTCGGCGGGATCGGCCCCGAGAGCGAGAAGGTGAAGAACACCGCCACCATGACCGCGGCCGCCGCGAGCACCACCGGGCCGGAGTGCGCCATGCCCGACACCATGGCCTCGCGCGCATCGCCGCTGCGGTCCCAGTGCTCCTTCATCGACGACAGCAGGAAGACCGTGTAATCCATGCTGATCGCGAAGATCATCGCGAAGAAGAAGACCGGCCCCCAGGCGTTCAGGAAGCCCTGCGACTCGAAGCCCAGCAGCCCCGACAGCCACCCCTCCTGGAAGATCAGGCGGGCCACGCCGAACGCCGCGCCCACGGCGAGGAGGTTGGTGACGACGCCGATCGCCGCTGCCACGGGGGCCTGGAAGGCGACCAGCAGGAGCGCGAAGCCCAGCACCAGGACGAGGCCGATCACAAGCGGCACGGCGTCTCCGAGCGCGCTCTCGAGATCCACGTTCTCGACCGCCGCACCGCCGACGAGCACCCCGGCGGGCATCGTCGCCCGCAGTCGGTCCACCGTCGGCCCCATCGCGGGGTCGGAGGGGTCGGTGGCCGGGATGGCCTGGACCAGCGCCAGCCCGTCGCCTCCCTGCTGGGGCGGGGTGACGGCCACCACGTTGGGGTCGGCCGACGCCGCCTCCGCGGCGGCCTCGATCTCCGACGCGGGGCCGACGATCTGCACCGCTCCCGGCGCGCCGGGCCCGAAGGCGGCGGCGACCTGCTCGTAGCCGATCCTCGAGGTGTCGTCGGTCGGGACGACGGCGATCGACGGCATGCCGGTGCGCAGGCCCAGGACGGGGGCCGCCAGCACGACCAGGACGATCAGGGCCGCGGCGCCGAGAGGCGCCGGACGGCGCCAGATGCGCTCGGCCCAGCGCGTGAAGCGGGGCGAGCGGTGGTCCTCGACGTGCGCCCAGGGCAGCGCCCACTTGTTGACCCGCTCGCCGAGCGCGTTGAGCACCGCCGGCAGCAACGTCAGCGTCGCCAGCAGGATGAAGACCACCGAGAGCATGATCCCGAGCGCCATCGAGCGGAACGCCGGGCTGGGCACGAGCATCACCGCCGACAGCGAGATGAGGACCGTGACGCCCGAGAAGAGCACCGCCTTGCCCGCGGTGTCCATCGTCGTGGTGATGGCATCGAGCTTCGGCAGCTTCTGGCCGAACAGCGCGTTGCGGTAGCGGAAGATGATGAACAGCGCGTAGTCGATGCCCAGCGCCAGCGCGAACATCAGCGCGAAGTTCATCGCCCAGATCGAGACGTCGAAGAACTCGCTGGCGATCACCAGCGACCCCGCCGACGCGACGAGGCTGATGATCGTCAGCAGCAGAGGGAGGCCCGCCGCGACCAGCGCGCCGAAGGCGAGCACCAGGATGGCCAACGTCACCGGCCAGCTGATCAGCTCGCTGGTCAGCATGGCGTTCTTGTTGGCCTCGTTGAAGTCGGACCACATGGCCGAGGAGCCGGTGAGCTCGACGGTGATGGTCTCGGTGCCGGCCCGCGACAGGTCGCCCTTCAGATCCGCCGCCGCGGCGACCATCTCGGTCGGGTCGGAGCCGGAGCCCCCCAGGACCACCGCGGTGCGGCCGTCCTCGCTGATCGTCTGACCGGGCTGCGGCGGGATGACCGACGCCACGTTCTCGTCGGCGGCCAGCACCCCCTCGACGCGATCGACGACCGCTTGGAACTCGGGGTCCTCGACGGTCGCCCCATCCGAGGTGACCACGGCCCACAGGGCGTAGGAGTCGTTGCCGCCGAAGTTGGGCGCGATCTGCTCGCGCGCCTGGACCGACTCGGACCCCGAGTTCCACCAGCCCGCGCCGGACAGCGCGTTCATCACCTGCGGCGCCAGCGCGCCGAGGAAGACCACCCCGACGATCCAGGCTGCCGCGACGATGCGGCCGTGCGTGGCCGACCACCGTCCGAGTCGTCCGACCGGTCCGACATTCATGCTGCATCCTCCGCGCTGAGTGCCTGGCGTGCCGCATCGAGCTGGGCGACCACCCCGCCGCACACGGCGTCGCAGAGGGCGAAGACCGTCTCGTCGGCGATGCGATAGCGGACGAAGTTGCCGTCGCGCCGCCGCGTCACGATGCCCTCCGCGTGCAGCAGCGCCAGATGGCGTGAAACGTTCTGCTGCGTGGTCCCCGCGATCTCGGTCAGCTCGCCCACGCTGGCCTCCCCGGAGCGCAGGCCGTTCAGCAGCCGGATGCGCGTGGGGTCGCCGATGGTCGACAGACGCCGGGCGACCCGCTCGATGAGCGCATCGTTCATCTCGGGAGGGGTCTCCTGCGGCACGACAGCTATACAAGCACACACTTGAATAGATGTCGAGTGGGCACTCGCCCACCCGTCCGGCCGGGGGCCGCTA
Organism: Miltoncostaea sp.; assembly: GCA_029288175.1. Classification (GTDB taxonomy): domain Bacteria; phylum Actinomycetota; class Thermoleophilia; order Miltoncostaeales; family Miltoncostaeaceae; genus JARFPS01. The sequence goes on from JARFPS010000303.1 coordinate 4,507, forward strand.
GGGCGCGGTGATGTCGATGACGCGCGTGATCGGCGCGCCCTTGCGCCGCCGCTCGACCGTGCGGAGGGTCACCCGATAGCGCCCGGGTGCGAGGCGCCGCGTCGGCAGGTCGAGGGCGAAGCGCCCCCGGCGTGCTGCGGGCCGGCTCGCCCGCGCGGTGCCGGCGCCCTGCCGTGACGTCGGCGAGACGACCCCGGCCCGGGTCGAGACCGGCGCGATGGGGCGGATGGTGGCGCGCAGCCCGGCGGCCCGGGCGAGGCGCCCGCTGAGACGGAGCGCGCCGGGTGTCGTCCGCACCCGCAGGCCGCGCACCGGCGTGGTCACGGTGGGGGTGAAGCGCCGCTTCACGCGGGTGCGGTTGCCCGCCGCGTCGCGCACCGTGACGGTCACCACGCGCCGTCCGGGCTCGGTGAAACGCACCGCCACGCGCCGGCCCGCGCGCCGGACGCCGCGCCCGAAGGTCCAGCGGGGCCTGGCCACGGAGGTGAGCTCGTCGGAGGCCCGCACGACGAAGGTGGCTTTGTCGCCGCGCCGTCGCCAGCCGATGCGCACGTCCGGCGGGGTCCGATCGAGCGTGACGGCGACGCTGGCGGGGGTGGGGTCGGGCACCCCGTCGGGGCTCACCGCCTGGACCTCGACGGTGTGCTCGCCCTCGTCCGCCAGCGGCACCCGGAGCACCGGAAGCGCCTGCGGAGCGCTCCAGGGCCCGCCGTTGACACGGTGCCGGGCGGAGCCCGCCGAGCCGCTGGTCACGCCCAGCGTCACGGTCTTCGATCGGGTGGCCCCACGCGGGGAGTACACGATGGCCGTGTCGGGCGACGATCCCGAGAGGGCGGCGAGCGCCGCCGCAGCGTCCAGCGCGCCCGCGCCCGAGGAGGTGTCGTGGCCGGGGCTGCCGAGGTCCCGCGCGGTGGCACGCAGGATGTCCGCGACCGCGGAGGGCGCGAGGCCGGGCGAGCGCTCGCGCATCAACGCCACCACGCCGGCCACGTGGGGCGAGGCCATCGAGGTGCCGGTGTAGGTGAGGAAGCCCCCCGGGCCCGTGCTGGTGATGCTCGTGCCCGGGGCGACCAGGTCGGGCTTCTGCGGCCGATCACCCGAGGCCGGGCCCAGGCCGCCACCCTCGCTCCACGCCACCGGCCCGCGCGCCGAGAACGAGGCGACCGTGCCGGCGGGGTCGATCGCGCCCACCGCGATGGCCTCGGGGTAGCTCGCCGGGCTGCCGATCGACGACTCTCCGGGCCCGGTGTTGCCGACCGCGAACACGGGGACGATGCCCAGCTCGGTCCAGCGCTGGATCATCGAGCGGAACCAGGGATCGTCGGGGCCGTTGGCGGTCCACGAGTTGTTGATCACGTCGGGCTGGTCGTGGGTGGAGGGGTCGCCGTCGGGGTCGGTCATCCACTGCGCCGCCGCCAGCAGGTCGCTGCCCGAGCCGACCCCTCGCGAGTTCATGGCCTTGGCGACGACCGCGGTGGCCGCGGGCGCGGCTCCGACCGGCACGCCTCCCGCGTCGGCCGCGATCATCGTGCCCACGGTGTGGGTGCCGTGCCCGTTGTCGTCGTAGGGCGCCTGCTGCCCGTTGACGAAGTCGCGGAAGGCCGTGATGCGGCCCGCCAGCTGCGGGTGACGCGCGTCCACCCCGGTGTCGATGGAGCCCACCACCACACCGCGTCCCGTCGCCCCCGAGTTCGACCGGGCCCGGAGGATGCCCGCGGCCGAGAGTCCCCAGTTGCCCGCGCCGGGGGTGGGGTCGGTGATGACGTTCGCGTTCAGGTCGGCCGAGCGGATGGGTGGATCGAGGTCGACCCTCGCCACGTCGGGGTCGTCTCTGAGCGCCTCGACCTCGTCCGGCGTCACCGACAGGGCGTGGGCGTTGACCAGCCAGAAGCGCCGCGCTCGGCCGAGCGAGGGGTCCAGGTCGTCGCGGCCGCGCGCCGCCGCGCGGCGCAGAGCCAGGATCAACGCTCCCGGCCGGCCCTCGAAGCGCTCGGCGTCCACCTGGTCGGCCAGCGTGACGATGACGGGGACGTCCGCGTCGGGCGCCGCCTGGCGCAGGTGGCGTTCGAGCGACGCCGACACCTCGGTGTCGGCCGCGGTGGCGAGCGGCGCGCTCGCCGCGGTCAGGCCAAGCGTTGTGAAAAGGGCGCCGGCCAACAGGCATCCATGCCGGCCCCGAGGGCGTCCGATGCCCACGTTGGGGAGTCCCCTTCTGAGGGGTCGTCGAGTGGCGCACGTATCGGCCCGCGGAGAGCCCGTCTTGACGCGCCGGGCAGACGGGTCGGCGGCGGAGGTTCCGGGCTACACTCCGACGCCCATGCCGGTCTTCATCTGCCCCCGCTGCGCCTATCGCGAGCGCGCCGCCGACCGCCACGTGCGCCACCAGCCGCGCGGGTGCTCGCGCTGCGGCTTCGGCTTCGTCTTCGAGCTCCTGGAGGACTACTACGCCGGTCCCAAGACGGCGCTGATCGTGTGCGACCAGGAGCGCCGCATCCTGGCCGGCGGGCATGCCTCGTTCGCCGTCACGGGCTACCAGGACGACGAGCTCATCGGGCACGAGGTCGTGGAGCGGCTGGGGATGGCAGGCTTCGCCAAAGGCGACCCGGCGGCAACGGCCCTCGAATGGGGCGTGCGGCAGCTCGAGGTCGACTGCACCTTTCGCCCCAAGGGCGCCGACGACGACCGCCCCGCCACGGCCGACTTCTTCCCCGCATACGATGACGACGGCGGCCTGCTGGTCGCGTTGACACCCGCGTAAGGGGGCCTCATGGAGCGGCGCCGGCTCGGCGACACCGACATCGAGCTCACCGTGATCGGGCTCGGCACCTGGCAGTGGGGCGGTCGCTGGGGTGGTGCCGACGACGCCGACTCGCTCGCCGCGGCCCACGCCGCGGTCGACGCCGGCATGAACTGGATCGATACGGCCGACATCTACGGCCAGGGCCGGGCCGAAGAGGTCCTCGCTCCGTTCCTGAGGGAGCGGGGTGATGAGGTCGTGCTCTCGACCAAGGGCGGAGTGGCCTGGTCGTACGAGCCCCAGTTCCGCATCTGGCGCGCGGCCGACGGCGCGTACCTGCGCGGCGCGCTCGAGGCCAGCCTCGGGCGCCTGGGCGTGGAGGCCGTCGACATCTACCACGTGCACTGGCCCATCGCCGCCGGCGACCCCGCCGACACCATCGGCACGTTGTTGGACCTGAAGCGCGAGGGGAAGATCCGCGCCGTGGCCGTGTCGAACTACTCCACGGCCGACCTCGAGGCCACCGAGGGCGCCGGTTCGATCGACGCCTACCAGGCCGGCTACCACTTCATGCGCCGCGAGATCGAGGGCGGTCAGCTGGACTGGTGCGGGCGCAACGGCGTGGGCGTCCTCGCCTACGGCCCGCTGGCGCACGGGCTGCTGACGGGATCCATGGGCCCCGAGACCACCTTTCGCGACGACGACTGGCGCGCTACGAGCGAGCTGTTCACCGACGACGCCTTCGCCGATCGCCTGACGGTCGTGGACGAGCTGGGCGAGATCGCCCGGCAGTCGGGGCGCGCCGGCGGCGTGGCCGAGCTCGCGGTGGCCTGGGTGCTGCGACGCCCCGAGGTGACCTCGGCGATCATCGGCGGTCGCAACGCGCAGCAGGCCCGCGGAGCGGCGGCCTACGGGGCCCGCCCCCTCGCGCGCGACGAGGAGGAGGCCATGGAGGCGGTGCTCGCGCGCCACCCCGGCGCGGATCGCCACTACAGCCATGGCGAGCCGCCCGATCCGACGGCCGAGGCGGCCTGAGGGTGCCGGTCCCGGCACGGGCCGCGGCGGCGTAGCCTAAGCCGGACCAAGGGAGAGCACATGCGGGTAGTCATCGTCGGATCGACCGGGCTGATCGCCCGTCGCGTCGTGGAGGCGCTGCGGGCGCGCGGCGACGAGGTCGTGGAGGTGTCCCGCAGCGAGGGCACCGTGTGGCCGGGCCCGCCGGAGGCGTTTCCCGAGGACGCGCTGGCCGGCGCCGACGCGGTGATCAACCTCGCCGGCGCGCCGCTCGCCGGTCCGCGCTGGACCGACGCCTACAAGGAGGAGATGCGCTCCAGTCGCATCGACCTGACCCGCGAGATCGTGGAGGCGATGGCCCGCGACACCGACTTCGACGGCGCGTTCCTCGCCGGCAGCGCGGTCGGGATCTACGGCACGGGCGACCAGGAGCTCGACGAGTCCTCGCCGCCCGGAGACGACTACCTGGCGACGCTATGCCACGACTGGGAGGTCGCCGCGGCGGAGGCGGCCCGTGGCGGCGTCCGGGTCGTCAACCTTCGCACCGGCCTGGTGTTGGCCGACGAGGGTCCGCTGTTGCCCAGGCTCGCGTCCCTCGCGAAGACCGGCCTCGGTGGAGCCCTCGGCGGCGGCGATCAGTGGTTCCCGTGGATCCATATCGACGACGAGGTGGGGATCATCCTCTGGGCGCTGGACGGCGCGGTGGAGGGTCCGGTCAACCTCACCGCGCCCGGCGTGGTGCGGCAGAAGCAGTTCGCGCGGGAGCTCCGTGGCGTCGTGGGCCGCCCGTTCGGACTGCCCACGCCCGGCTTCGCGCTGAAGATGGCCATGGGCGAGGCCGCCGGCATGGCCCTGTCGGGGCAGCGGCCCGCCCCGCGCGTGGCGCTCGACGGTGGCTATGAGTTCCGCTTCCCGGAGCTCGAGCCGGCGCTGCGCGACCTCGTGGGCTGAGCCGGGCACCGCTCGGCCGCTGAACGGAGGAGGCCCGGCCCGCCCGCCTCGCCGCGGGCCTGCGGGCCTCGCGGGGCGGGGCGACGCGACGCCCCGCGCTACTCCAAGCCGTGCTCGCGCTTGAACGCGTCGACGAGCGGGTCCAGCGTCGCGCTCAGGTCCAGTCGCCCGCCCGCGATGAAGTCGGTGAAGTGGACCTTGTCCGCGGGGCTCGGCTCGTCCGGTGGCCGGGACGACTTGGTGGGCCACACCGCCTCGTCGACGATGACCTCGCGCACGCGGATGTCATCGCTCGTGACGTTCCAGCAGAGCAGGTCGTCCGCCATCGTGAGCGGCCCGTCGTACGTGCGCCGGATGCCCTCGTAGATGGGGTACCGCGTGTCCTGATCGTTGAAGAAGTGGTAGGCGACGGCCATCCGCGGCGCGACCCGGCGCATCACCTCGCCGAACGCCGCGGGGACCGTGTGAACGGTGGTCGCGACGTTCAGCGCGGATCGGGGGCTGAACCCGTACTTCTGCATCATCAGGTCCGGCGGCATGAAGCACTCGTGGATCGCGATGTCGGCTCCGGCGGCGTGCTCGACGTACCACTCGTTGGGCAGCGTGTCACCGCCGAACACGAAGGTGAGACCGTTCCAGTCGAGGGCGTAGCTGATCGGGCCGTCGATGGTGTGGATCGCCGGCCACGAGCGGATGCTCACGCCGTTCGACTCGTAGACGACCTCGTTGACGCCGCGGTAGTCGAACTCGCTCACCTCGATGTCGCCGCCCCGGCTGGGGATCACGCCGAGCCGCGAGGTGTGGTCCCACCGGTAGGTGGCCTGAAGCGCCTCGATCATCGCGGCCGTGCCGAGCTCCGGGCGGTGGCCGCTCGGGCCCCACACCTTGAGGGCGCCGTGGCGTCCACCGGTCCAGCCCCCGATCCACAGCGCCGGCACGTCGCCGATGTGGTCCTGGTGCAGGTGGATGAGAAAGAGCTTGTCGAGCTCGTCGTAGGGGATCTCGAGGCTCGCGAGGTTGGCGGCCGCCCCCGACCCGATGTCGAAGACGAAGTTGTCGCCGTTTCCGAGCTGCACGAGCCAGCAGGTGGCCGCCTGGCCGCGGCGCGCCGCCGGCATGCCCGTACCGCATGAGATGACCCGCATCTCATCGGGCGCGAGCTCCTTCGTGCCCGGGTAGTACCTGTCGCGCGCTGCTCGCCATGTCGCTCCCTTGGCCGGGGGCTCCGATCATGCGGCGCCGGCGTCGGCACCGGGACAACCGTCCTCCACGGCGGCTCCGCGCATGCGTTGCGGCTTTCCCGCATTGTGGCCCTCCCGCGCGCGGTCATAACGTCCCGGCCGGTCGGCGTGCCCGGCCTGCCCCACCAGACGCCGCACCCCGAGGAGGTCGCTCCGTGACGGCACTGGAACTCGCCCAATGGCAGTTCGCGATCACGACGATCTACCACTTCCTTTTCGTGCCGGTGAGCATCGGCCTGACCGGAATGGTCGCCTGGATGCACACGAAGTGGCACCGCACGGGCAATCCGGAGTACCTCCGGATGACCAAGTTCTGGGGCAAGCTGATGCTGATCACCTTCGCGATCGGTGTCGCGACGGGGATCCTCCAGGAGTTCCAGTTCGGCATGAACTGGTCCGACTACTCGCGCTTCGTGGGCGACGTGTTCGGCGCCCCGCTCGCCATGGAGGGACTCATCGCGTTCTTCCTGGAGTCGACCTTCCTTGGCCTGTGGATCTTCGGCTGGGGCCGGCTGCCCGCGCGCATCCACCTGGCGACGATCTGGGCGGTCGCCGTCGGCACGATGCTCTCGGCCTACTTCATCCTGGCGGCCAACTCCTGGATGCAGCACCCGGTCGGGGTGACCGTGAACCCGGAGACGGGCCGGGCCGAGATGGACAACATCTTCGCGGTCCTCACCAACTCGACCGTGCTGTACGCCTTCCCGCACACGATCCTTGGCGCCTATGCCACCGCGGCGTTCGTGGTGCTCGGCATCTCGGCCTTCTATCTGCTGCGCCGCCGGCACACGGGCGTGTTCCTGCCCTCGGCCAAGATGGCCCTGGTCGTGGGGTCGATCGCCGTCTTCTCCACCATGATGGTGGGCCACTTCCAGGCGCAGCTGATGACCGAGCAGCAGCCCATGAAGATGGCCGCCGCCGAGGCCCTGTATGACACCGAGGACAGCGCCGGGCTGTCGCTGTTCGCCGTCGCCGCCTGGGAGACCACGCCCGAGCGCCTGGACGTGAACATCCAGGTGCCGGGGATGCTCTCGTTCCTGTCGACCAACAGCTTCAACGGCGAGGTCGAGGGCATCAACGACATCCAGGCCCAGAGCGTCGCCGAGTTCGGGCCGGGGAACTACCAGCCCATCATCGGCCTGACCTACTGGTCCTTCCGGGCGATGATCGGGGCCGGCACGGTGATGTTCCTGGTCTCGCTCTGGGGGCTGTGGCTCTGGCGACGCGGATCGCTCGTGGGCAACAAGTGGTTCACGCGCATCGCGCTGGCGTCGATCGCGCTGCCGTTCATCGCCAACACGTCCGGTTGGGTCTTCACCGAGGTCGGGCGGCAGCCCTGGGTGGTCCAGGGACTGCTCCGCACCGACAACGCGGTCTCGCCGTCGGTGTCGACCGGCGAGGTGCTGACGTCCTTCCTCGTGTACTTCCTGATCTACGCGCTGCTCGCGGTGGCCGCCGGGATCCTCTACGTCAAGTACGCGATGAAGGAACCGCCTCCGGTGGACGAGGACCTGTCCTCCAGCGAGGACGAGTCGCTCAAGATGACCATGGCCTACTGAGGGAGGACGACCGTGGACATCTGGAATCTCGAAACGCTTTGGTTCGTTCTGATCGTCGTCCTCTGGGTGGGGTACTTCTTCCTCGAGGGCTTCGACTTCGGCGTGGGCAACCTGCTGCGCGTGCTGGGCAAGAACGAGACCGACCGTCGCGCGCTCATCAACACCATCGGCCCCTTCTGGGACGGCAACGAGGTCTGGCTGCTCGTGGCCGGTGGCGCCACCTTCGCGGCCTTCCCCGAGTGGTACGCCACGATGTTCTCGGGCTTCTACCTGGCGCTCGTCGTGCTGGTCGCCTGCCTGGTCGTGCGGGCCGTCTCGTTCGAGTACCGGGGGAAGGGATCGTCGGAATGGGCGAACATGTGGGACTGGATCATCGTCGCCACGAGCCTCATCCCCTCGATCCTGTGGGGGGTCGCCTTCGCCAACATCCTGCGCGGCGTCCCGATCGACGCCGACGGTGAGTACACGGGCAACTTCCTCACGCTGCTGAACCCCTACTCGCTCCTCGGCGGCGTGGCATCGCTGGCGCTGTTCACGGCCGGCGGGGTGCTCTTCCTGCACCTCAAGACCGGCGGGGTGCTGCGCGAGCGCGCCACCGTGGCGGCCCGCTACATCGTGCCGATCGCCATCGTGCCGCTGGCGGCGTTCGTCGTCTGGACCCTCGCGGCCTCGGACAACCTGCGGCCGCAGACGGTCCTGGTGGGCGTCGTGGCCATCGCCGCGATCGCCGCCGCGGTCTTCTTCCAGACCCGGGGCCGCGACGAGGTCGCGTTCATCGCGAGCGGGCTGGCCACGGCCTGCTTCGTGGTCACCATCATGCTCGACCTCTACCCGCGCGTGATGGTGTCGAGCACGGCCGAGGCCTTCAGCCTGACCGTCTTCAACGCGGCGTCGACGACGTACACGCTCACGGTGATGACCGTGGTGGCGGCGGTGATGACGCCCATCGTGCTCCTCTACCAGGGCTGGACCTACTACGTGTTCCGCTACCGGGTCTCGAGCGAGGACTTCGAGAGCATGAAGAGCCCGATCGAGCTCCTCGACGAGGTCACCGGCAAGCCCGGCTCCAGTCTGTAGGGCGGGGGCGGGATGTCGATCGAGCGCCGCCTCGTCCAG
>JARFPS010000058.1 GCA_029288175.1 Miltoncostaea sp.
AGCTGCCGCACGTCGACCCCGGCCACGTGCATGGCGAGCACGGCCTCCGCCCGCGCCGGAATCGGCGCCCGGCCCCCCGGCCGAGGTTCCTGCCCCAGAGCCGCGCCCCTCCGCGGCCCCCGATGCGCCGGCGTCCCCGTCGCAGGGGCCCTCGACCGGCCCTCCGGCGCCCGTGGAGACGCCGCGTACCACCACGGCGCCCGACGCCCCCGAGACGCCGCCTCCCACCCCGACCACCACCACGCCGGACCCGGCACCCGCGCCCGAGGGCTCCACGGGTCCGAAGGACCCCCCGCCGATCATCTTCGTCCCGGCGCCGACGGTCACGCTGCCTCCGGGCGTGACCATCCCCACGCCGCCCACGATCAACTTCCCGCCCACGACCCCGGGCCCATCTCCGGTGCCCGGCGTGGCACCATCGTCACCGTGAGGACCGCGACGCCGCATCGTCCGTGAGCCGCAGGGACCGGCGCGACCCCGCCTGGCGCTGGTACGCGCTGGCGGCGGCCGCCCTCGTGGCGCTTCTGGCGCTGCAGTTGGCGGGGGTGGGCGACGTGCTGGGGCCGACCTGAGGTGTGGGTTCAGCGGTCGCTGACGCTGGCCCCGCGCGAGCGGGGCTTCCATCTGATCACCGGCGAGGTGGTCGGCGTGGTTCCCGAGATCGACCGCATGCGGGTGGGCATCCTGCATGTGTTCATCCGCCACACCTCGGCGTCGCTGTCCCTGAACGAGAACGCCGACCCCGACGTCCGGGTCGACTTCGAGACCTGGTTCAACCGGGCGGTGCCCGACGGAATGCCCGGTTTCGTGCACACCCTGGAGGGCCCGGACGACATGGCCGCCCACATCAAGGCGTCGCTCCTGGGGCCCGCGTTGTCGATCCCGATCGCGGACGGGCGCCCCGCCCTCGGCACCTGGCAGGGCATCTATCTCTGCGAGCACCGCGACCGCGGCGGCGAGCGCACCCTCGTGGTGACCGCCTGGGGGGACGGGGCGGGCTGACGGCATCCGGTGCGGACGAATGTCACGTCGCGCTGGAACGTGGTGGGGGTGCTGGCCGCCGCCCGTCGCTGGTAGCCTTGAGGCGTGCGGTCACGCCTGCGCTTTTCCATCGCCCTCGGCCTAGCGGTCGTCCTGGGCGCCTGGCTCGCCTACACGAGCCTGGGCGGCGCCTTGGAGACCTATGCGGGTCCGACCGAGATCGAGCAGGGAACCACGTATCGCCTCAACGGCTTGGTCGCCGCCGGGGCTCCGGAGGATGCGGCCGAGCGGGCGCAGAGCTCGTCGGGGCTCACCTTCACGGTCGTCGACAAGGACGACCCGGATCGCCGCGTCGAGGTGCTCTACCGCGGCTCGGTTCCCGACCAGTTCAAGGACGGGCGCGAGGTCGTCGTGACCGGCGCCATCGGCCGCGACGGGGTGTTCGTGGCCGAGAAGGACACGATGGTCACGCTGTGCCCGTCGAAGTTCTCGGACGATCCGACCGAGCACTCCACCGGCCAGCCTCCCGCGTAGCCGGGGACCGGGGGTGAGGCCCGCGTGAGCTTGGCGGGGCGTGCCGCGCTGCTGCTGGCGCTCGCGGTGGCGGTCTTCGCCATCGTCATGGCCCTCGGGTCGATGCGACCCGGGCGCCGCGGCTGGATGGAGAGCGCCGAGCGGTCCGTCTACGGGGTCTTCGGCTTCACCTCGGTGGCCATCGCCACCCTGTGGGCCGGGCTGCTGACCGACAACTTCGAGCTGCGCAACGTCGCCGAGTACACGTCGTCCACCCTCGGCGACGAGTTCAAGCTCAGCGCGCTGTGGGGGAGCCAGGCCGGCTCCCTGCTGCTGTGGGCATGGATGTTCACCGGCTTCGCGGCGCTGGCCGTGTTCACCAATCGGCGCAAGAACCGCGAGTTGATGCCCGTGGTGATCGCGGTGCTGATGGTCATCGCCATCTTCTTCACCGGGCTCCTGTCGTTCGCGACCAGCCCCTTCGAGACCCTGGCGGTGGTCCCGGAGGAGGGCCGGGGTCTCAACCCGCTGCTGCAGAACCCCTACATGGTCATCCACCCGCCCCTGCTCTATCTGGGCTACGTGGGCCTGGCGATCCCGTTCGCCTTCGCCATCGCGGCCCTCGTCACGCGCCGGTTGGACACGGCGTGGATCACCGCCACCCGCCGCTGGATGATCGTCAGCTGGCTCTTCCTTGGCGTGGGCATCCTGCTCGGCGCCCGTTGGGCGTACGAGGAGCTGGGCTGGGGCGGCTACTGGGCCTGGGACCCGGTCGAGAACGCGGCCTTCATGCCCTGGCTCGTCGCAACGGCGTTCCTGCACTCGGTGATGGTGCAGGAGCGGCGGGGCATGCTGAAGGTCTGGAACATGGTGCTGATCATCCTGACGTTCACCCTGGCGCTGTTCGGCACGTTCCTCACCCGCAGCGGCATCGTCGCCAGCGTGCACGCGTTCGGCGAGTCGACGCTGGGTCCCTACTTCGCGGCCTTCATCGGGTTGATCCTGGTCGGGTCGATCGGCCTGCTCATCCTCCGGCTCCCCGATCTGCGCAGCCAGCACTCGCTCGAGAGCTACGTGTCGCGCGAGGCCGTCTTCCTCTACAACAACCTTCTGCTGCTCGGCCTGGCCTTCGCCACGTTCTGGGGCACCGTGTTCCCGATCCTCTCGGAGGCGGCGCGCGGGTCGCGCATCACCGTGGGGCAGGGCTATTACGACCAGGTGGCGATCCCCATCGGCATCGCCCTGCTCATCCTGACCGGGGTGGGGCCGCTCATCGCGTGGCGCAAGGCCTCGCTTGATCAGCTGCGCCGTCGCTTCGAGATCCCCGTCGCCGCCGCGGCCGCGGGCGCCGGCGTGCTGTGGATCTTCACCGATGCCTGGTCCAACTGGGCCGCAGGCGCGGTCTTCACGGCGGCGATCTTCGTGGCGACCACGATCCTGGGCGAGTTCTGGCGCGGCATGAAGGTGCGCCACGCGCTCGGCAACGTTTCCTGGCCCGGCGCGCTCACCTCGATGATCGGGCGCAACCGGCGGCGCTACGGCGGCTACATCGTGCACCTGGGCGTCGTCGTGCTGTTCGTGGGCCTCGCGGGGTCCTCGACGTTCTCGAGCCAGGGCGACTTCGCGTTGCGCACGGGCGAGTCGGGCACCGTCGCCGGCTACACGTTCGTGGCCGAGGCCACCGAGCGGGGCCGTACCGAGCACGTGGGCACCGTGGCCAGCCGCATCGGGGTGTTCGACGAGGACGGCGACCGGGTGACCACCATGGTGCCCGCGGTGAACTTCTACTTCGCCGACGAGCAGCGCTCGACCGAGGTGGCCATCGACTCCCGGCCGACCCGCGACCTCTACATCGTGCTCGCGGGGCTGAGCGAGGACGGCGTCGCCCGGATCTCGGTGTTCGTCAACCCGCTGGTCATGTGGCTCTGGATCTCCGGGATCATCATGGTCATCGGGGGCATCGTGGCCGCCTGGCCCGGCCTGCCAGCACTGCGCCGCGAGACCGCGGCGGCCGCGGAACGGGGCGAGAAGCGCGCCCGCGCATAGCGGTATGGGCACGAGGCTGCTGACGTGGCCGTGACACTGATCGTTCTCGCCGTCGCGACGCTGGTCATCGTCGCGGCGGCCCTGCTTCCGCTGCTGTCGAGCGGCGGTCCGGCAGGGGGCGCGGGTGGCGAGGACGAGCGCCGGCGCGTCCAGGAGGATCTGGACCGCTCCCTGGCCGCCATCCGCGAGATCGAGCACGACCACGCCGCGGGGAACCTGTCGGACGAGGACTTCGAGGACCTCGACCGAACGGAGCGTGCACGGGCGGTCGAGTTGATCAAGCGACGAGACGCTCTGACCGAGGAGAACGATCGGTGACGCTCCGGCGCGTCCTTGCGATCATCGCGCTCGCGGCCCTGGCGCTGCTGGCGGCCGCGTGCTCGGCCGACGTGCGGGTGGACGTCGAGGTCGACCGCGAGGGGCGGGGGGAGATCCGCCTCCGTGTCGCGCTCGACGCCGAGGCGCAGGAGGCGCTCGGCCTCGCGGGGGCCTCGGACGAGGAGGTGCGGGCGCGCTTCGGGGCCCTGCTGGTCGACGGCGGCTGGGTGGGCGACGCCGAGGAGCGCATCGCGCTGACGCGCGAGGCCGACGGCGAGGTGATCCTCGAGACCAGCCACGAGTTCGACGATCTGGACCAGTTGCGACGCTTGATGCGCGAGGATCGGCCCATCGGCGTGCTCGCCCCGGACGAGGCGACCCTGGCCGCCATCCCCGACCTGCCGGAGCAGGCGCCGCTCATCAATCAGTTCAGCCTCCGGCTCGGCGACGGCACCGGTGACAATCCCGGCTTCGACCTCTTCGGGCGCGGCGGCGTCGGAGAGATCAGCGGGGCCACCTGCTCCGGCGACGGGGTGGTCGGGTTCGCCAGCACGCTGCGCAACTCCACGGTGATCACCTACCGCGTCGCCCTGCCGGGAGGGCCGGGCGAGACGAACGCGGACGACACGCCATCGGGGACGAACGTCTGGAACGTTCGGTTCGGCGACTGCCCGGCCCTCACGGCCGAGGCCGGCGGCGGAGGGTCGAGCACGCTCCTGAACGGCATCATCCTCGGCTTCCTCGTCCTGTTCCTGGCGCTCGTGTTCACGATCAGGGCGGTACGCCGCCGCAGGCGACCCGGGGAGGCGGCGAACGGCTCATGATGCTCACGTTCGCGACGATAAGCGCTAGTGGGCACTGTGTTGCAGCATCCCCGGTGGGGTTGACTGCCGGCCGATGGGGGCCTTAGCATCCTCCGCCGTCACGCCCCGAGACTCCCGAATCTCGATGGACGCACGCGTCCGTTGAGGTGGACGCGCTTCATGCGCGCCGATCCTCCCCCGAGCAAGGAGCCACGGACCATCGGTTCTCGATCGCGCTTCGCAACATCCAGGGCCGGGCTGATCCGTCGCCTCGCGACGCTGATCGCCGCTCTCGGGGTCCTCGGTTTCGCATCGCTCGTGGTCGCGGCCGACGTGGAGCTCCCCGGCAGCCCGGGCACCACCATCGACGGGGGCGACCGGCCCGCGGGCACGGGCACCGGGGAGGCGACCCCGAACCCGACGCCCTCGACG
>JARFPS010000159.1 GCA_029288175.1 Miltoncostaea sp.
GTGGACATGGGCCGGCGCGCCCGCGCCGCCGAGCCGCGCGCGCTCATGCCGGCGCCTTGCGCAGCGCCCGAAGCAGCGCCGAGCGGGAGCGCGGGTTGCGCTCGATCTCCTCGGGACGGGGCCGGATGACCTTGGGGGTCAACAGCTCGGCCGCGGCGTGCAGCTCGTCCGCCCGCAGCGGAACGTCGTCGGGCACATCGGGGCGCGACTGGCGGCGCATGAACCGCTTGACGCGTCGGTCCTCGAGCGAGTGGAACGACACCACGACCAACCGCCCGCCGGGCGCGAGCAGCTCGAACGCCGAGGCCAGTCCGCGGTCGAGGCTGTCGAGCTCGCCGTTCACCTCGATGCGCAGGGCCTGGAAGACCCGCTTGGCCGGGTGCCCGCCCGCGAACAGCGCCGGGGTGGGGACGGCCTCGCGCACGACCTCGACGAGCTCGGCTGTGGTTTCGATGCGCTCCTTCTTGCGGCGGCGCCCGATGGCCCTCGCGATGCGCCGCGCATGCCGCTCCTCGCCGTAGCGGCGGAACCAGTCGGCCAGCTCCCTCTCGCTCGCGTCGTTGACGAGGTCGGCGGCCGAGCGATCCGCGGTCGGATCCATGCGCATGTCCAGCGGCGCGGGCCGCGAGTAGCTGAACCCGCGCTCCGGCCGGTCGATCTGCATGCTCGACAAGCCGAGGTCCATCAACACCACGTCGGCGGAGAGGCCCGTGTCGAGCAGGTCGTCGAGCGCATCCGCGTAGTCGGCGTGTGCGAAGGCCGTTCCGCAGGCCACCTCGTCGCGGAACAGCTCGTAGTGCTCCAGAGCCTGGGGGTCGCGATCGATCGCGAGGTAGCGACCCGAGGCCGCCAGCGCCGGCGCCAGCCGGCGGGCGTGTCCGCCCGCGCCGAACGTGCAGTCAACGATCACCTCGCCCGGGCGCGCGTCGACCAGGTCCATGACCTCCTCGACCAGCACGGGCTCATGCCCGTACGCCGGGCTAGGCGCTTCGGCTTGCGGCAACGCGCTTGGCATGCTCGGACACCCCCTCCTTCTGGAGTTCCGCGAGGCCCCGATCGAGCTGCTCGGGGTTCCAGACCTCCAGGTAGTCGCCCACGCCGACCACCTTGGCCTTCTCGGTGAGGCCTGCGTGCTCGCGGAGCTCCTGCGGCACGAGCACGCGGCCCTGCCGGTCCAGGTCCTGCTCGTAGCAGCCCCCGAGCACCCAGCGGCGCAGGATTCGCTGACCCTCGTCCAGAACGGTCAGGTCACCGAAGTTCTGCTCGATGAGCGCAGGCCATTCGGGGCTCGGCGCGAGGATCAGGCCGCCCTCGTCCAACCAACGACCCAGCACGGCGCCCCCGGCGAACGCGTCGCGCAGGCGGGCGGGAACGGCGAGACGAAAGCGACTGTCGAGGCTGCATTCATAGGTACCGCTGAGAAGGCGCGCGCCCATCAGGTGCCCCACGGTACCCCACATCTCCCCACATGACAACGCTCAGGACGCCGATTCGGGGGCCTCCGCCCCACCGATCGACGCGCACGACCCGTTGCACCGACCCCCTCACGAGGCCGAACGCGTTGCATGAGGGACCTGGACGTTGCAGATGCATCACGAACACTTGTTCGCATCCGCCGGGTCGCCTACGTTCGAGGCATGAGCGCATCAGCCCAGAGAAAAGACCCGCAGGCCCTCGGGCCCGCCCCGATTCCCGTCCGCCCACGCCTGAGGCTCGCCGACGCCGCTCCCCGCCGCGGAGTGGCCCGCAACGTCGCGGGATACGCGGCGGGGATGGCCGCCGGCTTCGCGCTGGCGGGCATCGCCTCGGCACCGGGAGGCCTCGATGTCGTCATCGGCCAGGGCCGCCTCGTGATGGCCGCCGTGGCCGTGGCCACCGTCGCGGTGGTGGTGGACCTGGTCCGCCGACGCCGGACCGCCTGAGACCGGAGATCCGGACCGCGCCGGGGAGGTAGTCTGCGGCGCGCATGGCGTCCGCGGACTCCAGCCCCTCCACGCCCACGCCGGGCGGGGACTACCTCGGGGCCCTGGGCCTCGACTCGCAGCCGTTCGGACTGGCCCCCGATCTGCGCTTCCTCGTCGATCGCCACGACCACCGCGAGGCGCTCGCGCGGGTGCTCTTCGGTCTGAGCGAGATCGGCGGCATCGTGCTGGTCACCGGCGAGATCGGCTCGGGCAAGACGATCCTGGCCCACACGGTGCGGCGCTTCCTGGACGGCGAGGGCTTCAGCGTCGTCGCGGTCGCCAACCCGCCTCGCACGCCGGCGGCCCTGCTGGCCGCACTGCACGAGGCCGCCGGGGGACCCGAGGCCGGGGGCTCCTCCGCACGGCTGTCGCGCCTGCTGCGCATCCGCATGGAGCGCACCGCCGCCGAAGGGCGCCTGGTGGTGCTGCTGGTCGACGAGGCGCAGCGCCTCAACGCCGCCGCGCTCGAGGAGCTGCGGCTGCTGACCAATCCCGACGAGGGGCCCGGGGCGGGTCTGGTGTTGCTGGGACAGCCGGAGCTGACACGCCACGTCGATCGGCTTCCCCAGGTGTCACAGCGGATCGTGGTCCGCTACCACCTGGGCGGCATGGACCGGGACGAGCTGGAGACCTATCTGGACCGACGGGCTCGCGCGGCCGGCGCGTCGGGCGGGCTGTTCACGACCCGCGCGGCACGGGCCATCCACGAGGAGTCGGGCGGCGTGCCGCGTGTCGCGAACCTGCTCGCGGCCAACGCGCTCTTCATCGCGGCCTCGCGGGGGCAGAGCAGAGTGGACAAGGACGTCGTGAAGGACG
Source organism: Miltoncostaea sp. (assembly GCA_029288175.1). Lineage (GTDB taxonomy): Bacteria > Actinomycetota > Thermoleophilia > Miltoncostaeales > Miltoncostaeaceae > JARFPS01. The sequence goes on from JARFPS010000159.1 coordinate 2,781, forward strand.
TCATCGACGACCGCCGCGAGGCACGGTCGGCCGCCGAGGGGATCGACCCGTGAGCCCGGTGTCGTACCAGGCCATGCTGCCGGGCGAGGACGATGACTCGGCGACCACCTTCGAGCCCCTGCCGGACTCGGCCGTCGCGACCCGTCGCAAGGACGCGCGGACGACCATCACCGTGCGCGTCTCGAAGGCGCAGCGCGCGTGGCTGCGCGAGGTCGCCGACATCTCGGGCAAGGGCATCGACGAGGACGTGGTGGCCCGCGCCCTGATCGATGTGGGGCGGGAGCTGCCCATCGACTGGGCGCTTCTCGCAGGTGCCAAATCGGCCCGCGAGGCCGTGCGGACCAGCGCCGGGCGACGGGTGGAGTCGTAGTGGCCAAGGCCTGGCCGGTGCCGGGACTGCGGCCCCGCGCCCGCTTCCGCGACGCGGCGGGACGCATCATCATCACGCGCTGGCGCGAGATGATGAGCTACCGCGACGGAACCCTCGCCGGCGAGGACATCGAGGAGCTGCATGCCATGCGGGTCAGCTCGCGACGCCTGCGAGCGGCGATGGATGCATTCGAGGACGCGTTTCCGCGCAAGCCCTACCAGCGCCTGGTGCGCCAGGTGAAGGAGATCACCGATGTGCTGGGAGACGCACGCGACCTGGACGTGACGATCGAGAACCTGCAGTCCGTCCGGGGCTCGCTGGACGACGCGGCCCAGCCCGGCATCGACGGGCTCATCGACCGCTTCCGCGTCGAGCGAACCGCCGAGAACCCGATCATCGCGGCGCTGTTCGAGCGCATCGAGGTCGAGGACTTCGGCCCGCGCCTGGAGGCGTTCATCGCAAAGCACACGGGCATCGTGGCCTCGGAGCTCGACCCGCGTCCCGCCGACGGGGGTTGACGGTGGCCAAGCCCCGCAGGGTGAGTGGTGTCGACCCGGACCGCCGCCTCCGGCCCAACGCGCGGCGCATCCTGGCCGTGCGTATCGACGAGGTCTACCAGTACGACGGCGCCGTGGCCGACCCGGCCAACGTCACCGAGCTGCACGATATGCGCATCGCCTGCAAGCGCCTTCGCTATCTGCTCGAGATCTTCTCGGTGGCCTTCACCGAGGACCTCGATCCGATCATCGACCAGGTCAAGGAGCTTCAGGACATCCTCGGCGACATCCACGACTGCGACGTCCAGGTCCCCCTCCTGCAGCGGCACCTGGCCTGGCTTCAGGAGCGCGAGGCCGCGGGCGCCCGCGAGCTGGTCGGATCGCGGGCGGCCGGCGCGGGCGAGGTGGACGCCGAGGCCGAGATCGCCCGGTTCGCCGAGGCGCTCTCATCGTCGGGCCGCGGCGACGAGCGGCCGGGCGTGCACGCGCTGATCGCCCGCCGACGGCAGGAGCGCGACGCCCTCTACGCGCGCTTCCTCGACGAGTGGCGGCGCCTGAAGCGCGAGCGCTTCCGCGCCCGCATGGAACGCGCCCTCGACCTCGCATGAGCGCTCAGCGCCTGGCCCTGATCGCCGACGTCCACGCGAACCTGGCCGCGCTCGACGCCACGCTGGCGGCCATCTCATCGGCGGGCATCGCGCGGGGCGCCGTGGCGGGCGACCTGGTGACACGGGGACGCCGCCCCGAGGAAGTCGTGCGCCGGGTGCGGGCGCTGGGCTGGCCCGTGGCCCAGGGCAACACCGATCGCAAGCTCGCGGCGACGCGCCGCTCGCCCGATCATCCCCGCGCCGGACAGCCCGGCTCGCGGCGCTGGTCGCGCCTGCGGGTGACCAACGGCACAGTGGACTACCTGGCCGAGCTGCCCATCCTGGCGCGGGTCATGGTCGGCCCGTGGAGGATCCTCATCGCCCACGAGGGGCCCGACGGCCCCGGCCACCCCCTGGGCACCCACCTGGACGGCGACGAGGTCGACGCCCTGGCCGCCCGGCACGAGGTCGACGCCATCGTGGTCGGTCACACGCATCAGCCGCAGATCGTCAGGGGCGCAACCGGGCTGCTCATCAATCCCGGCAGCGTCGGCGAGGGGACACCCTCGGAGCGACGCCCCTCCTGGGGCTGGCTCGACAGCGAGGACGGCCGGCTCATAGCCGGCCTGGAGCGGGTGCCCGCCGAGGTGGCCGACCTGCGAGGCCAGTAGCGGACCGCCCCGGGCGCCCGCCGGGGTGCGACGACCCCCCGAGGGCCTCAGTGCCGCGACAGGAGGCCCGCCCGACGGCGGCGCAGCCCCCAGCGCCCGGCCAGCGCGATCAGCCCCGCCATCAGCGCAAAGGGCAGCAGCAGGGCCGCTGCGCCCACGAGCGCCACGCCCACGCTCGCCAGCCGCTCGCCGGAGCC
>JARFPS010000179.1 GCA_029288175.1 Miltoncostaea sp.
CGTCGAGCCCGGCGCGCTCGGGCAGCGCGAAGCCGTATGCGATGAGGGTGCCCGCGACGACCACGAGCAACGGGCCCAGGCGCGCGAGCGGGGTTGCGACGGCGACCGGAAGGCCGCTCCGCTGGATCGCGGGCGCCACCCACCGGCGGTGGACCACGAGGACGAGCACGCTACCCAACCCCATCGTCAAGGCAACGAGGTTCGTGTCGGGCAGCGCGCCGACGAGCGCGCCGATCGTCTCTGCCAGGGAGTGTCCACGCATGATGTCGACACCGAGAAGGTGCTTGGCCTGCGAGAGCGCGATCACGATCGCCGCCGCGGAGGTGAACCCGATCAGTACCGGGTGGCCGAGCAGGTTCACGACGAAGCCCGCGCGTGCGACCCCCATCACCGTCTGCACGACACCGACCAGGACGGCCAGCACGAGGGCAAGCGCGACCGCGCGCTCCGGATCGCCGTCGGCAAGCGCGCCGACGCCCGACGCCACGAGCAGCGAGACCATCGCCACGGGGCCGACCGCGAGGACGCGGCTGGAGCCGAGGACCGCGTACAGTGCCAGCGGCACGATGCTGGCGTAAAGCCCCACCTGTGCGGGAAGGCCGGCAAGCATGGCGTACGCCATCGCCAGGGGGACGAGCATGATCGCGACGACCGCACCGGCGACGAGATCGCTCGGGAGATCGTCCCGGTCGTAGCCGTAGAGCCACGGAGAAAAGAGACGGCGTCGCGTGCGCGGCGCGTCCGGCGTCAGCCCCCGTTCGAGGTTCGCTCCGACGGGCATCGCATCACGCGGCGCCGAACATCCGGCGCACGTCGTCCGCGCGCTCGCGGAGTGCGCCGCACACGATGTCGCACAGCGCGAAGAGGCTCGGATCGGCGATCTCGACGATCACGTTGCGCCCGCTCCGGTTCCGACGTACGCAGCCGGCACGCTCGAGCTCCGCGGCATGGCGCGAGAGATTCGACTGCTCGAGACCGGTCGCCGCGGCGAGCTCTGCCATCGTGCGCGGTCCCTGCATGAGGGCGTTCACGATCCCGAGCCGGCTGGTCGAGCCGAGCACCCGGAAGCGCTCCGCGACCTGGGCCAAGGCCTCCGGCGGGAGCTTCCCCTCCGCCGCCGGGACGGCTTCGGAGACCTGATTCTGGGCTTCTCGGGACGACATGGCATCACCTCGGCAGACTTTCTTGACGACTTGCGGAACTGATCATATATTCATCAGCGTCATTGGCAAGATGGCTCTGCCGGAAATCGAAGGAGACAGACATGCACCCCACCACGAAGGCGGCCGCCACGAAGACGTCAGGCCCCACGGGCACCCTCGAGACCGTCCCCCTGCTTCACCCGCAGGGCTGCCGCACCTACCTCATCGGGGACCCGGTCTCGAAGGAGGCCCTCGTCCTCGATCCGCACCTCGATCTGTTCCACGAGGTCGAGCGGCGACTCACCGAGCTCGGCTGGAAGGCGCGCTACGTCGTCGACAGCCACACCCATGCCGATCACCCGTCCGCCTCCGGCGCCCTGGGCGAGAAGCTCGGCGCGCCGCGTGTCGCACACCGGAAGGCCAACCACCACGGCGTGACCCATCACCCGGAGGACGGCGACATCCTGCACCTCGGCGACGCGCAGGTCGAGGTCCGGCACGCACCCGGCCACACGCCGGACCACATGGTGCTCCTGACGGAGCATGCCGCGTTCTCGGGTGACTCCCTGTTCATCGACGGCGTGGCGCGCACGGACTTCCTCGGTGGTGACGCGGGCGTCCTCTACGACACGATCCACGCGATCTTCGACGACCTCGGCGACGACGTCGTGCTGTACCCCGGCCACGACTACGCGGGTCGAACCGAGAGCACCATGGGTGCCGAGCGCGCGAACAACCCGTGGCTTCGCATGGCCGACCGCGCGAAGTTCGTCGAGCAGCTGAGCGCCAATCCGCCGAAGCGTCCGGCCAACATGGACGCCCTCCTCCACCTCAATCGCGAAGGCGTGGACATCCCGGAAGCGATCCCCGTCGGCGAAGCGATCGAGCACGTCCGCGCGGGCGGCTCGAACACCGTCATCGACGTTCGCATGGGCATCGAGTTCGACGGCGAGCACGTCGACGGCTCGCGCCTGATCCCGCTCGACCAGATCAAGGCTCGCGTGGACGAGGTTCGGGCGACACCTGCGCCCCGACTGCTGATGTGCCGCACCGACAACCGGGCGCGCATGGCGCAGAAGACGCTCGAGGAACTCGGTGTCTCCGGGCTCTCGGTGATCGAGGGCGGCATCGAGGCGTATCGCGCCGCCGGCGGCGAGACGGTCGTCGGCAAGGCCGCGATGTCGATCGAGCGTCAGGTCCGGATCGGCGCGGGCGTCCTGAGCCTGATCGGCCTGGTGCTGGGACTCACGGTCAGCCCGTGGTTCTTCGCGCTGTCGATCTTCGTCGGCATGGGCCAGGTGTTCGCGGGGGTAACCGACTGGTGCGGCATGGGCCTCCTGCTCGGCAAGATGCCGTGGAACCAGGGCTCGGCCTCGGAGGCGGTCGAGACCGTGGGTGGCTGCGCGGCAACGGCTCCGGACGGCGGATGCGCCGCCTCCCTCCCGGACGTCGGCGGCTGTGCCGCCACGCCGCCGGCCGAGTAGCCCCCCTCCACCACCTTCTCCCCTACCGCGGGGCGCGTGCGCAGCACGCGCCCCGTTTGCGTAGGATCCGGTCATGACCGATCACGACGACTGCTTCATCTGCTCGGGACTCGACCGTGCCGTCGCGCGCTCGGAGGACGGGAGGGCGGTCGTCATGCCGTTTCGCGACCCGTTCTTCGAGGGCCACGTGGTCGTGACGCCGAGCCGGCACCTCGACACCGTGGACGTCGATCCGGCGACCTGGGCTGCGATCGGCTCCCTCGTTCCCGACGCCGTGAAGGGGCTCGTCGGCGACGGCGTGGAGAAGTGCTACCTGCTCGCGCTCGGCGACGTGGACACAGGACACCTCCACTTCCACGTCGTGCCCAAGAACGACGGAGACGAGTCCCTGGGACAGTACGTGTTCGGCTCCGAGGGCTGGAACGCGAAGCGCCTCGGGTAGGTCAGCGCGCATCCTCGATCGCTTCGAGGATCGTCTGCACCGTCGTCCGCGCTCCGGACTTCGCCTTCGGTTGTGCCTCGCGCAGCGCGGCTTCGTAGGGAGCGAGCATCTTCGCGTCACGCTGGCTCAGCCGGTACGCCGCGACGTCCGCGACGTACCCCTCGTATCCCAGCAGCTCGATCCAGGTCCGGACGACCCGGTCGAACAGGTCATCGCCACGGATCGCGGATGCGGCTTCGAGCCGGACGCGCGGCGCGGGATCGTCGAGCGCCCGCACGACCCAATCTCGCACCCGGGGACGGGGCGCCTCGTGGCGGAATCCCTCGTGGCCGAACGTGTCGATCAGGCGGGCCCGCACCGCAGTCGAAAACGACGCCCACGCCGCGTCGACGACGTCCATGCCTGCGACGCCGGCCTGCCCGATCGCCTGCGCCGCGGCGTCGGCCACCTCGGCGTCGCCATCGCTGCCGAGCAGCGCAGCCATCTCGCGGGGAACGCGCCGGCCGACGGTCCGGACCGCTTCGAAGTACGCGTAGTAGCCGTCCCACTCC
>JARFPS010000188.1 GCA_029288175.1 Miltoncostaea sp.
GGGTTCCGCGTCGACGAATCGCACCGCGACCGCTTCGGCCCGCGGCTCGACCCCACCAGCCCGGCCGTGTGGGGTCTCGCGACGAAGCCCGGCTGAGCGGGCGTCCGGTCCGCAGGGCGGCGTCTCGCACCGCGTCGGCAGCGACCGTCCGGTGCGAGGCCCTGCCGCCCCCCGACGACGATCGGGCGGACGTGGGGGGCGCCGTCAGGCGACGACCGCCGCCGGCGACGGCCAGGAGTGGATGGGCTCGCCCGAGGCCGACGCCTCCAGGTACGCGTCGAGCATGGTGGCGAGAGCCCGCCCCCGCATGGCGCCGCGCCGCTCGGCGGCCTCGATGGCTTCGCGCTGCCACGACGATCCCGTCACGCCCGTCGCGGTGCGGCGGCGGATCGGCTCGAGGTGGGTGTCGGCCTCGTCGTGGTCGACGCCCGCCGCGACGAGCGCGCGCCGGGCCATGTCGACCAGGTGTTCGACGAGGGCGGGGGCGGTCTCGGGCTGCGGCGAGGGGGGAGTGCTGTCCGGCCACAGCAGTTCCGCGTCCATGCCCCGCCGCGCCGCTTCGAAGAAGTTGCGGCGCACGCAGCGGAACGGCACGGCGTTCAGCATCCACTCCTCGTCGGCGAGGGCCAGCGTCAGGCCGACGAGGAACGCGGCGTTGGCGGCCATGTCGGCGATGGAGGGGCCCGACGGAAGGGCGCGGAACTCGATTCGGACGTGGCCTCCGTCCGAGGGGTCGAAGACCGCGCGGTTCCAGCGCCAGGTCGTGCCGTGATGCAGCCGGAGCTCGTTCAGCTCCGGGACCCCCCCGCCGGCCAGTGCCGCCAGTGGCTCCTCGGCGCTGGACAACGGGAGGAGGGCGGGGTGCAGCGCGACGCTCTCCGCGAACAGCTCCAGCGCGCCCGACCGCACCCAGCCGTGCCCGAACGAGACCCGGTCGGGTCGCCAGCTGTCGTGGGCACGGTCCACGCCGTCGACGGACTGGTGGAAGACGGGGACGCGGGTCTCCTCCCAGAGCACCTGGCCGAGGAACGTGGGCGAGTTGCCCGCTACGGCGAGCACGGGGCCGGTCGCGATCTGCGCCGCGTTGAGCGTGCGGGCGAAGTCGGCGGGGGCCACCTTGAGGTGCACCTGAAAGGCGGCGTTGGCGGCCTCGGCCACGATGCCGGGCAACTCCACCTCCAGGCGTTCCCGCCCGCTGATCGCGATCGTGTGGTCGCCCTTGAGGGCGTCCAGCCCCGCTTCCAGCGCGCGATAGCGCGCCGAGGCGGTCAGGCCGCCCGGGCCGAGGTCGGCGAGCGTGAGCGTGGGCAGGGTGCCCACCATCGCGACGCGCGCGCCGAAGCCCCGCGCGGCCGTGTCGATCCTGGTCGCGGCGTCCCGCATCGAGTCGGCGATCGCGCTGAACGGGCGGCCGGCGAGGTCGAAGGGGGGCGTCTCGGTCTCGATGCTGAAGCGCCCGACCTCCAGGGCGACCTGCGCCCCCGCCACCGCGTCGCGGATCTCGGCGTTGTTCCCCGCCGGCCGCCCGGAGTCGTCGATGAGCGCCATCTCGAGCTCTGCGCCCACGCTCGCGGGGCCCTCGCCGAAGCCGGGACGCGCGAGCAGTTCTCCGAGCGCCGTGAGTCCGTCGGCGAGTCGTCGCCGGAAGCGGTGGAAGTCAGCCGGGCCGAAGCGCTCGCGGTCGATGTCCTCGCCCATCGCGGTGCCACCGTAGCGCGCGTCGGCGACGAAGCGGGCCGCGGACGACCCGCCCGCCCGATCCTCCGGACGGCCGCGGGCGACGTCGGTCGATGGCCTTCGCTCACGGGCCGGTGCCGCGAAGGTCATCGACGACCTCATCGAGGTCGAAGAGGACCCCGAGCGCGGATGACCGACGGGACCGACAGATGGCGACGGGCGGACTAACCTCCGGCGAGGTGATCGCCGGGTCCTTCAGTCCCGCCGGTGCGTTCCCCGTCGTGGAGGTGTTCCGCGACGAGGTGATCGCGACCGGCCTGCGTCCCGCGCAGTGGGTGCTCGTGTCGTTCCTCGTCACCTTCGGCTGCGTGAGGGCGTACACCTATGCCGTCCGCCGAGGATGGGGCCCGTTCGGCAACCTCTCGGTCCGCGGCGTCCGCGTGCATCACCTGGTGCCCGGGATCTTCCTGCTGCTGGGCTCGGGATTCCTGGCCATCGCCGTCGACGCCACGCTTCCCTGGTGGCTCTGGTGGCTCACCCCGACCGCCTTCGGCGTGGGCGCGGCGCTCACCCTCGACGAGTTCGCGCTGTGGCTTCACTTCCGCGACGTCTACTGGGCGGAGGAGGGCCGGCGGTCGGTCGACGCCTGCATCATCGCCGCCTGCATCGGCGCCATGGTGGCGCTCGGGCTCCCCTTCTGGGCGCGGGTGATCGAGGAGTCGACGCCGGTGTTCGGCGCGGCGATCGTCTCGTGGCACAGCTTGAGCCTCGTGGCCGCCGCCTGGAGCCTCGCCAAGGGCAAGTGGGTCACGGCCGCCGTGTCGATCGCTTTCTGGCCCGTCGGTCTGGTGGGTGGTCTGCGCCTCGCGCGACCGCGCTCGCTGTGGGCCCGGCGGCTCTACGGGCCGGGCAAGACCGCCCGCGCCTGGGCGCGGTTCCCCGAGGACGATCGCGAGGTCGTACCCGCGGCCCCGGCGCCCGACCCGGCGACCGAGTCCGTTCGCTGATCGGGGCCCGCCGTGGAGGAGCCCGATGAGGTGGTCGCCGGGTCCGTGGCGGCCGTGGCGGCGCAACTGGGCGGCGGCCCCGGAGACGCGCTCGACCGCGCGTCGTTTCGCCAGGTCCTGGCCAAGGACCTGAACCGGCGCGTCGGCTTCATGTCCAGCGCGGTCGCGGTCGACATGGTGCGGCCCCAGGGGTGGTCGGAGGCGGCGGTCCCCGTCGACGTGGCCGTGCGCGGCCGCATCGCGGGTCAGCAGAGCGTGGTGTGCGCGTGCCAGTGGCACCGGGGCGACGGCGATCGCTTCAGCACGGTCATCCCCGCGTTGCTGGCCGCCGTCTGCCTGACCCGCGACCGCGGCGCCTACGCCTACCTCGTCGCGGCGGCTCCCGAGGAGCTCGACTCCGACGAGCGCGTCATCGACCTGCTCGATGAGCGGGAGATCGCGACGCTGCCCATGCTCGATCCGTCCGACTCGTCCGGCCGCACGCGCGCGACGGTTCCCGGGCGGCTGCGCTCGACGCCGGTCGCCGAGGCCTGGCTCGACGTCGAGGGCCGGCGGTGGCTCATCAACGCCAGCCGCGTCGAGCCCGCGGGTGGCGATGTCGAGGTGTTCCTGTAAGAGGTTTCACCCTTCGTCGGCCGAAGCGCGGCCCTCGGACTTGACGCATCTGATTTGCTCCCGCGGTGAGCTCTGACGCGCACTCCGGGCTGGGCGCCCGCCAGACCGGCCCGCTCGCGCGCCTGGCGCGTGGGTGCGCCCGTCACCGGTGGCTCACGATCTCGGCGTGGATCGTCGCCGCGGTGATGATCGTCGTCGGCGCCAACACGATCGGCGGCACGCTGGTCGACGAGTTCACCATCCCGAACTCCGATGCGCAGCGCGCGACCGACCTGCTCGAGGAGGAGTTCCCGCAGCAGTCCGGCGAGGCGGCCCAGGTGGTGTTCGCCGTCGAGGAGGGCGCGCTGGCCGACGGGCAGAGCCGACAGGCCGTGGACCAGGCCCTCGCCCGTGCCGCGGAGATCCCGGGCGTGGTCGGGGTGGGCAACCCGTTCCAGGATCAGGGCGGCGCGGTCTCCGAGAGCGGGCGGATCGCCTTCGTCGACGTCCAGTTCGAGGAACAGAGCTTCGACGTGCCGCTCGAGGACGTGGAGAAGCTCGAAGACGACGTGCGCGACGCGGTCGAGGGCTCGGGCGTCGAGGTCCAGTTCACCGGCCCGGTCGTGCAGAACTCCGAGCCGCCCGAGACGAGCATCGGAGAGCTGCTGGGCATCGCCGTCGCGATCCTGATCCTGCTGTTCGTCCTGCGCGCCCTGCTCGCCGCCGTCACGCCGATCATCATGGCGATCATCGCGGTGGGGCTCGGCCTCGCGCTCCTGACGCTCGCCGCGTCGCTCACCAACTTCAACACCATCACGCCCGTCCTGGCCACGATGCTCGGCCTCGGCGTGGGGATCGACTACTCGTTGTTCATCCTCACGCGGTTCCGGCAGGCGCTCGCCGAGGGCGCCACGCCCGAGGACGCCGCGGCCTTCGCCGGCTCCACCTCGGGCCGCGCGGTCGTGTTCGCCGGCATCACCGTGGCGGTGTCCATCAGCTCGCTCGCCGTGATCGGCATCGACTTCATCACCAAGCTCGGCCTCGGCGCGGCCATCACCGTCGTCACGTCCGTGCTCGCGGCGATCACGCTGCTGCCGGCCCTGCTCAGCCTGCTGCACCGCGGGCTGGAGTACCGCGTTCTGCGCGGGATCCTCGGGGGGCTCAGCAGGGTCCTGAGGTACTCCTGGCCGCCCAAGGAGTACCGCTGGCCCCCGTGGTGGCCCGATCCCGACGACTCCCCCAAGGGCCAGATGGCCTCCACGTGGGGACGGTGGGGTCGCTTCGTGACCAAGAGGCCGTGGGTGACCGTCGGGGTCACGCTCGGGCTTCTGCTGATCCTCGCGATCCCCGTTCTGGACATGCGCCTCGGCTCGTCGGACGCGGGCACCAACCCGGCCGACACCACGACCCGTCAGGCCTACGACCTGCTGGCCGAGGGCTTCGGGCCGGGCTTCAACGGACCGCTGATCATCGCCGTCGACCAGAGCGGCGACGCCACGGCCGGCCGGACGGTGGCCGCGGCCTTCCGGGGCGACGCCGACGTGGCCGCCGTGCCGCCGCCGGTGGTCAACGAGAGCGGCTCGACCGCCGTCGTCACCGTCTTCCCCACGACCTCGCCCCAGTCGGTCGAGACCGCCGAGCTGGTGGAGCGCGGCCGCGACACGATCATCCCCCAGGCGCTGGCCGGCACCGACGCCCAGGCGTTCGTGGGAGGCTCGACGGCGGCGTTCGACGATGTCGCCCAGCGCATCTCCGACCGCTCCATCTGGTTCCTCGTCGCCGTCATCGGCATCACCTTCGTGCTGCTGTCGATGAGCTTCCGCTCGGTCGTCATCCCCATCAAGGCCTCCATCACCACGTTGCTGTCGGCCGCGGCCGCCTTCGGCATCCTCACCGCGGTCTTCCAGTGGGGCTGGTTGCAGGAGCTCATCGGCCTGGACCGCACCGGCCCGATCGAATCGTTCCTGCCCGTCATCGTGTTCTCGATCCTCTTCGGGCTCTCGATGGACTACGAGGTCTTCCTGGTCAGCCGCATTCGCGAGCTCTACAGCCGCGGCCAGGAGCCGCGGGAGGCCATCAAGCACGGTGTCGCCGCCGTCGGCAAAGTCGTCGCTGCGGCCGCGCTGATCATGAGCAGCGTCTTCCTCGCCTTCATGACCGGCGACGACCGGGCCATCAAGGAGTTCGGCCTGGCGCTGGGCGCGGCGGTGCTCATCGACGCGTTCATCGTGCGGCTCACCATGGTCCCCGCGATCATGCACGTGCTGAACGAGCGGTCCTGGTATATGCCGGGTTGGCTCGACAGGCTCCTGCCCAACATCACCATCGAGCCCCCCGAGGAAGACGACGTCCCCGACGCGCCGCCGGCCGTCGCAGCGTCCGACACGCCCTGAGCCCGTCGGTCCCGGCGTGACGGGGTCGCTCGGCGAGCGGCTCGCGCGCCCGTAGGATCGCCGCCGATGCGCGGACGATGGCCCCTCGGACCGTACGCCACCGCGGGGCTCGCGGCGCTCCTGGTCGTGATCGTGGCGGTCGTCGCGATCGTGGCGGTCCGGGTGTCGGGCGACGACCCCGGAGTGGTGCCCGAGGGCGTGAGCATCGGTCCCGTCGACGTGGGTGGCCTGACCGTCGATGAGGCGGAGGGCGCGGTGCGCGCCCGGGCGGACGAGCTCAGCCCCGGCGGCGACGTTCTGCTCGTCGCGAGCGGCGCCCCCGCCTTCGGTCTGCGCGTCCCCACCGAGCGGCTCGGCCTGACGCCCCGCATCCGCCGGGCCGTGCGCGAGGCCGCGGCCGAGCGCCCGAGCTTGGCCGACCGGCTGCGCGCTGAGGTGGGC
>JARFPS010000232.1 GCA_029288175.1 Miltoncostaea sp.
TCCGCCGTAGGCGGCGATGAGTCCGTGGGGCACGGTGCCCATGCCCTTGCCGCCCCACCATGAGGCCTGGGCGTCGGTGGACACGCCGATGGCCCCGGCCACGTGGGCCGCCCAGCCGTCGCCGGTCTGCACCTGCCAGTGATCGAAGCGGGCCGGGAAGTAGAGGATCGGCTTGCCGCCGGCCGCGGCCACCACCTCGCGGACGTTGCGGCTGATGAGCGTGCGGCGGGCCAGCACGCCCAGGTACAGCGTCTCGAGATGGGCGAACAGGTCGTACTCGCCCTCGATGGTCATGACCGTCTCCCAGGGGGCGATCTCGTCGCCGTCGTAGAGGGCCCGTACCTCGATGTCGTCCCACCCCGGCTCCCAGCCGCCCGCGGCGCGCCGCCCCGAGCACAGGCGCAGGATGGCGAGCGCCTCGTCCATCCCGCCCAGGACCGACCGCTCGCGCTGGAACACCTGCATCAGCACCCGCGGGCGGTGGCCGTCGTGCTCCAGGACCTCGCGGGTGAAGGTGAAGTAGGCGTCGGAGTAGTACCCGTCGCGCATCTTCTCGACCGGCAGCTGGAAGGTGTCGGCCGACAGCCGTCGGCGCCCGCTCACGCGGAGTCCTCGTCCTCCGGGAGCGACACGGGACGCGTGGACCAGAGCAGGCCGACCCCGAGGGCGGCGAGCCCAGCGATGCCGATGGCGATGACGCCGAGCCAGATCGCCGCGCCCGAGCCGTCGTCGCCGGACTCTCCCGCGATCACCAGCTCGTCGGCGGCCACGACCTCCACGGCCGAGGCGGGTCCCGGATCCTCCGGGCCGGTCTCGGGCGAGGAGGTCCCCTCCGGGTCGGGGGTCTCGGTCCAGGGCTTGACGAGCCCGTCGGCGTAGACCTGGTCCGACTCCCAGATCGCGGTGCCCTCGCCGAAGGGCGTGCCCAGGATCGAGAAATCCTGGAAGCGGCCGACGCCGATCGATCCCCCGCTCCAGGTGACGGCCACGATCCGGCCGTCGGTGGAACGCCGTTCGGCCACACGCCAGCCCGGCGGCGGCTCGCCCACGGCGAAGACGGTGACCTGGGCCGGTACCCGGACGGTGACCGCGCGGGTCGGCACGTCGCGCTCGACGGGCACGCGCACCGTGAACTCGGTGGCCTGGCCGTCGGCCACGCGCGTGGGCAACACGTCGACGTGGGCGACGGCGGGAACGGCCGCCGCGAGGGCCGCGACCAGGGCGGCGACCAGACCTGCGACGGCCGCCCTCACGCGGGAGATCCCTCGGTCACCGACTCGCGCAGCGCCTCCAGCACCCCGGCCCACAGGCGCGCCTGCGCCTTCTCGGACAGGGTCATCTTGTAGGTCATGGCGAGGCTGCCCACGGCGTCCGTCCGCACGGTCAGCCGCGTGCCGTCGTGCTCGTCGGCCAGCTCCGCCTCCACGGGCGCGCGCAGCCCCAGGGAGCGCGCCTCCCAGGCCATGCGCTCGCCGGGAGAGATCTCGGTGATGACGGGACGGGTGAGGAAGGGCGTCCCCCGCGGGTGGCGGAGCCGGAACCCGATGACGGCCCCCACCTCCACGGGCCCCTCCATGTCGACGTCCAGGCAGTGGGGGTTCCAGTCGGGCCAGGCCGGCAGGCCCGACCAGCGGTCCCACACGAGCGCCCGATCGGCGGGCACGACGATCGTCGCCTCGACGCTCACGACCCTTCCGACTCGACGCTCAACAGCCGCTCCATGGCCGCCCTGCCCACATCGAGGTCGTCCTGGCCGGGCTCGCGCGTGACGAACGCCGCCTGGATGGCGTGCCCCGCGCCGTGCACCACCCGCCCCACCGGGTGGCGCGGCGAGCGCCCCGCGAAGACGAAGATCTCGACGGCGGCGCCCAGGCTGATGGCCGTGGCGGCCGCTCGCAGACGGAACGAGCGGCGGCGGCCGGAGAGTCGCAGCGCTGTGTTGGCCAGGATCGTGGTGAGCATCAGGGGAAGCACGAGGTTGCTGCCGCAGCGAGGATGCTCCTTGGCGTGGTCGGCGGCGTGCGACACCTCGTCGAGCCCCCCGGCCTCGTAGGCGGCGATGCTCTTGTGCTCCACGGCGTGCCAGACGGAGGCGGGAGAGGTGCGCAGCACCACCAGGGTGGGCAGAAGCCCCACCGTCGTGGCCACGGCCTCCTGGGCAAGCACCGAGCGGAACCGGTAGCGCGCGCCCGCGGCCAGCAGCGTCGAGGCGAGAATGGCCACGTTCGAGGGACCGTCCTCCATGGCGAAGCGGGCTTCGGGAAGCCCGCGGCGCACCGCGGGCAGGACGGCCAACGACTCGGCCAGCCGGGCCACGCCGCGCACCAGGGGCAGCGAGCCGATCGGACCGACGGCGAAGCGGGGCTTGCGCCCGGAGGCGATCAACACCTCCCCGTCCGAGCGGACGGCCGCCGCCCAGTACCGCGGTCCGTGTACGAGGAGGCCGTTGCGGAGCGCCATGCCCCCGAGCCTGGGAGATGCGCTCGACGCCATGGCCGTCACGTTAGCGCCCCGCGCCGCCGTTCGAGCGATGTCCGTTGACCCTTCCCGAACGGCGCGCCTCGGCGCGGCGCTCCGCCGCCATCCGCCCCGCGCCCGGCTCGCTCCGATCGACGAACGACATGGTCGCCGCGATGGCGCCGTGGCCCGCGACCTCGGCGATCTGGCGGTGGATCTCCTGGGCGACCCAGCGATAGGAGGCATGCCCCTGGGGCTGGCTGCGCAGCTCGGCCACATGCATGGCCTCGCGGGCGTTCATGACCATGGTGAAGCGCACGCGATGGGCCAGCGTGACCGCGTAGGCCGCCTCGGCCGGGTGGTCACCCGCCAGCGCGTCGTGGAGCGCCACGCAGGCCTGCTGCGATCGGGCGTACTCGTCGGCGCCCCCCGCCTCGCCCACCTCGTCGGGCAGGTCGTAGCCCAACCGGGGGGTCAGTGGCTGGGCCTGAAGGCTGAGCAGCCGGTGGCGCTGAAGATCGCGGTAGGCGCCGTAGTCGCAGACGACCTCGAAGGCGTACGTGGTGGCCTCCAGCGCCCTTCCGGGACGGTGCCGCCGATCGCCCCGGCTGCCCGCATAGACCTCCAGGACGCGGGCACGCTCCTCGCCCACCATGGCGCGCGCCGCGCGCATCACCTCGGG
Organism: Miltoncostaea sp.; assembly: GCA_029288175.1. GTDB lineage: Bacteria > Actinomycetota > Thermoleophilia > Miltoncostaeales > Miltoncostaeaceae > JARFPS01. The sequence continues at coordinate 3,140 of JARFPS010000232.1, forward strand.
CAGCGACCGCCCGGAGTCGGGCCAGAGCGCGTGGGCGACGACCCTGGCCTCGCCGTCGGGATCGAAGTCGACCAACCGCACCGCGGGGCCGTCGGGGCCCTCCACCCCCTCCCCCCAGGCCTCCCGCGCCACGCCGGCCGTGGCCTCCGCCGTGTTGCGCAGGTACGCGGCCTGTGCGACGCCGCGATCCTCGCGGTCGACCCGGGTGAGGAAGGCCGGGATGACCTTGCGCAGCTCGATCAGCATCGCCTCGCCGCATCGGCGCGCCTCGGGCAGCGGATGGGCCATCAACCGCAGCAGCAGCGCCTCATACGCCTGGCCCGACGCGAAGATCCCCACGTTCGCGGTGGTGGCGGCGGGCAGCAGCCCGCGCAGAGCATCGAGCGCCCGCGCGCCGATCGCCCGGGCGCGGGCCTCGGGCGGGGTGTCGGGATCGGGGGGAACCGCGCGATCGAAGTGGGCGATCAGCAGCGGGATGAGACGGCCGTAGACCTCGAAGGCGCCGTCCAGCGTCCGTACGTAGGCCTCCGCCGCAGCCGGGTCGGCCATCACCTCCTGCGGCCGGTGGTAGCGGTACTCGCCTCCGGGCCGGTCGGTGAAGCGGATGTAGCGGGTGGACTGCTCGAGGTAGCTCGCCAGACGACCCCATTGCAGGACTTTCGTCAGGAGGTTCGACGCCCCCTCGACGGCGATGTGGGCACCGCCGAGCTGGGCGACCGAGTCGTCGCCGTACTCGGCGAGCACCCGGTCGAAAAGCGCCTCGGCCCGCGCCTCCCCGGCGCGGCCCCCGGAGGCGGCGGAGACGTCCGGATCGATGAATTCATCCACAAGCAACCGACGAAGTCCCTTGGGACTCCGCGAATAACGTGCGAAGAGCGCGCCTTTCACCACCTCCGGCAGACCAGTGAGCCCGAACACGGAACCTTCCAGATTCGTGACGTACGGGGCCACGATTTCGCGTTCTTTCGCCGAAAGTGGCTGATCTGTGGAGAGATTGTCCATCTGAGGTGACCGCTGCATCGACTGTGGAAACGGTGGGGACATAGTTCGCGGCGGTGCCCACATCGCGACGCATGGGCGCGCTCGCCGCAGCAGCCCTCGCAATCGCCGCCCCCACGGCGCTCGGAAACTCGGAGTCCGCCTCCGACGTTGCAGTAAAGCGCGGCGATCGGACGGTGGGCGCGCTGCCCTCCACGGCAAAGCCCCTGTTCTCATGGCGCGAGCTGCGGGAACTGGAACAGCGCGCACGCGAGCTGGGGCGGCCCATCCCGGACCTGCGGCGATGGTACCGGGTGCCCGCCCGGTCGACGGAGGACGCCGAGCGCGAGGCCCGGCGGATCCGGCGCGATCTCGGCGACCACGCGCACGTGCTGGGCCCGCCCGCGCCGCCGCCCGTCGACGAGATGTGCAAGATCCCGCCGCCCGGCGGATGGCCCGACTTCTTTCCGGGCAAGCCCAGCCCGTCGCTGGTCGCCCATCAGGACTACCGCTCCAGCGTCGGCTTTACCCAGTCGCCCGCGGTCGACGGAGACGGCGTCGAGATCGCGACCATCGAGTACTCCTGGAGCCCCGGCCACGAGGCGATCGCCCACCACGACCTCGACGAGCCCTACTACCCGTTCTGGTGGAGCCACGGCGACGCGGTGTTGTCGCTGCTCGGCGGCAGCGACCAGGGCGGAGCGGTGAGGGGACTGGTTCCGCAGGCCGACCTGCATCCCCGGTCCCCCCTCGAGCCGACCGGATTCGACCTTCCGGCGACGATCGTCTCCACGGGCGCGGACCTCGATGTCGGCGACGTGTTGCTCATCGAGCAGCAGGCGTGGGTGCCCGCCTACGGGGAGCAGGACATCCTGGGACCGGTCGAGATCGACCCCGCCGCTCGCGCGGCGATCGAGGCCGTCGTGGCGTCGGGCGTCACCGTGGTTCAGCCGGCCGGCAACAACGTCGGGGGCGGACTCAACCTGGCCGACCTCGGCCTCGAGGGCGACAGCGGGGCACTGATCGTGGCGGCTGGCGGCGCCCCTCAGCATGACGACGAGGGCCACCGGGCCGGGTTCTCGAATTACGGCGAGCGTGTCGACTTCCACGCGCAGGGCGAGGCGCTGGTGGCGGCCGGGTACGGTGACCTGACCCCGGACATGCCCATCGAGCGTCAGTACTCGGCGTGCTTCGGCGGAACCTCGGGAGCGGCCGCGATCATCGCCGCGGCGGCGGCGGGAGTGCAGGGCGCGGCGATCGACAGCGGCCGGGGCCCCTTGACGCCCGAGCAGCTCCGCCGGCGCCTGGCGGTGGGGGCGCTGTCACAGCACAAGCCGAAGGACGACGGCCGGATCGGGCCGCAGCCATGGATTCCGGCGGCCGCCGACTTCCAGGCGCCGGGCCGGCCTGGCCTGCTGCCGCCGGGGCCGGCCGGCGGGGGGTCCCAGGGCGTGGAGCTGCGCTGGACCAGCGATCCGGACGCCGACGGCAGCACCCGACTGCCCGACGAGGTGAAGGTCAACGGTCACCGGGTGGGCTACGTCCCCGCCGGGCACGGCCGGGTCACGACGAGCCCCGGGTCCGGGCAGCACACCTGGAGCGTCCGATCATCCGACGCAGCCGGCAACGCGAGCGAGAGCCGCGGGAGCTTCACGGTGGTCGGAGGCACGATCGTGCCCACGCCCGACACCGACTCTGTGACACCCAGGACGGGCGGCACCACCGGGGGCACCGAGGCTGAGGGCGGAGAAGCGCCCCCAGGCAACGGGGGATCGGAGTTCGGGAGCGGCGACCAGGAGGCGAACGGCGTGCCCTCGCGTCCCGCCGCGACGGGCGTGCGCTCCTCGTGGAACCGGCGCAAGGGCCGCCTCGTCCTGCGGTTCACGGGCCTGGCCCCGCGCGCCGTGGTGCGCGTGGCGGGCAAGCGGGTCAAGGTGCGCCGCGGCAGGGCCGTCGTGCGCCGCTCCCGCCCGGGGAGCCTCAAGGTCACGATCCGCGCCCGTCGGCGCGGATCGGTGAGCTATCGCCCGATGGCCTTCCGCGTTCAGGTGGGCAAGGTGCGCCCCGCCGCCAGGGGCGTCCGCTCATCGTGGAACCCGAACGGCGGGCGCCTGACGCTGCGCTTCAAGAAGCTCGCGCCGAACGCGGTGGTGCGCGTGGCGGGCAAGCGGGTCAAGGTGCGCCGCGGCCGCGCCGTGGTCCGGCTCGCACGGCCGGGACGCGTCGTCGTGACGGTCCGCGCGAAGGCTCGCGGCGCCGTCAGCTACCGGGCCATGACCTTCCGCGTCCGGGCGGGCACGAGCCCGGCGACATCCGGCGGCGACACCGGCGCCGGAGGCTCGTAGACCGCTCGCGCGCCTAGGCCTCGGAACCGCCCGTGTCGGTCAGCTCCATGGGCCACACGTCGGGGAGGTCCAACTCGAACGACCCGTCCTCGTCCGCGTGCTTCGTGTGCCACGCGCCGAACTCGGGGATGCTGAAGCCGACGACCTGATGCGTGTTGCGGTCGATCCTCACGATGACCTCGCGCTCGGGGTCCCACACCGCGAGCGCGGGCATGGGCGCGCCGTAGCTGCAGTGAAAGACGTCCTTCTCCTCGTCGTAGCGGGTGAAGGAGTCGCCCGGCGCGACGGTGCCGCTGCCCTCCGCGCTGCCGCCGGGTTCCTGGGTCGGCTCCGCCCCGGGCGGCGGCGGCCCGGCGGGTCCGCCCCCGGGGGGAGCGCCTCCCGGGGCCATGCCCGGGGGCATCATCCCGGGCGGCAGCTCGAACGGGGGCAGGTCGCCCTTGAGGCCCCCGCCCTCGGCGCCCTCGTCCGGAGTGGTCGTCTCGTCGTCAGCCACCGGAAACCTCTCCCAACACTCGTTGCACGACGTCCTTGACGGCCCGGCCGTCGGCACGGCCCTTGAGCCGGCCCATCGAGCCCTTCATGACGGCGCCCATATCCTTCGGCCCGCTCGCGCCGACCTCGGCGACCACCTCGCGCACCACGCCCTCGATCGCCTCCGCGTCGAGCTCGGCGGGCAGGTAGGCGACGATGACCTCCTTCTCGGCGGCCTCCTTGTCGACCAGGTCCTCGCGGTCACCCGCGCGGAACTGCTCGATCGACTCGTCGTGCTGCTTGACGAGCTTGCGGAGGACCGCGACCACCTGGTCGTCGTCCAGATCGCCCCGCTGCTCGATCTCGGCGTTCTTGATCGCCGCCCGGGCGCGGCGGAGCGCACCGACGCGCAGCTTGTCGCGCGCCTTCATGGCGTCCTTGGTGTCCGACTCGATCCGGACGATGAGCTCCGCGGCCACGGTCACATTCTAGTGTCGGCGACCGCGGCGCGACGGTCGTCGGCCGGCGAGCCCTGCCGCCGGCGTCCGCGGAACGGCTGATCCAGCAGCCAGAACAGCGCGATCGCGATCGCGGCGGCGCCCACCAGGTACAGCGGCCACGGCCCGAAGAGGTCGAGCAGACTGGCCTCCGACGGCGGGCGCCGGAGGAACATGTAGTTGGCGTCGAGCACCACGTCCGCGATCCCGACCACCACGGCGACCCCCAGGCTGATCGCGGTCACCCGCCACACCGCGCCGCGGGCCGGTGTGAACCCGAGGCCCCAGGCCAGGGAGACGGCGGCCACCACCACGCCGCCGTGCGCGAGGGCGAACCACCACCAGCGGTAGTCCGGGAAGCCCGCCCCCAGGCTCGGCGTGAGCAGCGCCTGCACGGAGGCCGTCAGGCCCCAGAAGTAGGTGAGCTCGAACGCGAGCCGATGACCGCTCCACAGCGCGATCCCCGCCACCGGCACCACGATGTCGCTCAGGTCCAGCGGCAGATCGCCTCGGGCCGTGATGCGACCGGACACCAGATCGACCAGCCAGAAGACCACGTAACTCCCCACCAGGGCCACGGCGCCCGCGCGCCGCGCGGGGAGGATCCACGCTGCGGCCCGGTCGCGGCGCAGCAGGAGCGAGAGCCCGACCGCCGCGGCGGCCGTGGCGAGGACCATGAACAGGTGCTCGGCCGAGCCCTGGCCCATCAGAAGGGGCGGCGCGGCCCCGCGGGCCCATCGCCCTCAGGCTCGTTCCGCGCGCGGCGCAGGCGCGCGCTCAGCTCCGCTTCGGGACCACGGTCGGTGGGCTCGAACAGACGGGTCCCCTCCAGGCCCTCCGGCATGAGCGACCCCGGCACCACACCGTCCGGGGCGTCGTGCGGATAGACGTACCCCTCCCCGTGCCCCAGATGGGCGGCGTTGCGACGACTCGAGTCACGGAGCGCCAGTGGCGGTCGCCGCGGGCCCTCGCGCTCGACCAGGTCCTGCGCGCGGTTGATCGCCACGTAGGACGCGTTGGACTTGGGCGCCAGAGCCACGTAGGCCGTCGCCTGCGCGAGGTTGATGCGCGCCTCCGGCAGGCCCACGAACTCCACCGCCTGGGCCGCCGCGACCGCCACCGACAGGGCGTTCGGGTCGGCGTTGCCGACGTCCTCGCTGGCCTGCACGACCAGGCGCCGGGCGATGTACTTGGGATCCTCGCCGCCCGCGAGCATGACCGCCAGGTAGTAGATCGCGGCGTCGGGATCGCTACCCCGCAGGCTCTTGATGTAGGCGCTGATCGTGTCGTAGTGGGCGTCGCCCTCACGGTCGTAGACGATGGGGCGTCCGCCGGCGGCGGCCAGCACCGCCTCGGCGCCGATCGTCGCGCCGTCAGGGGTCGCCGCCGCGGCCTGCTCGAGCAGGTTCAGCGCGGCGCGCGCGTCGCCGCCGGAGCGCGCCAGCAGGGCCTCGCGCCCCTCCGGGTCGAGCGCCACCCGGCCGCCCAGACCCCGGTCCTCGGAGAGGGCCCGATCGATCAGCACGCCCAGGTCGTCGTGGCCGAGCGACTCCAGGATCATCAGGCGGAGGCGCGAGATCAGGGCCGCGTTGATCTCGTAGTAGGGGTTCTCGGTGGTGGCGCCGATGAGCGTGACGAGCCCGTTCTCCACGACCGGCAGCAGGGCGTCCTGCTGCGCCTTGTTGAAGCGGTGGATCTCGTCCAGGAAGAGCACGGTGCGGGTCCCCGCCGCCAGGCGGTCCTGTGCCCGCGCCACCACGGCGCGCACGTCGGCCAGCGTGGCCGACACGGCGGAGAGGTTCTCGAAGACCCCCTCGGTCGCGCCGGCGACGACGGTCGCGAGGGTCGTCTTGCCGGTCCCCGGCGGCCCGTAGAGGACCATCGAGGGGACGCGGTCCTCCTCGACGGCCGCGCGAAGGAATCCACCGGGCCCGAGCAACGCCGGCTGCCCCACCACCTCATCGAGGCTCCTGGGGCGCATGCGCGCCGCCAGCGGCTCGGACGCCTGCCGCCGCTCCTCGATGAGGCCGGAGAGGAGGTCGGTGTCCTGCGGCGGCTCGCGACGTGCGCTCATGCCGGTCGGCGCCCCGGGGTCCGGGGCGGCGGCAGCGCGATGGACAGCAGGCCACCCAGCACGGGAAGCGCGGCGATGATCCACAGGGCCGTCTCGCGCCCCGCGGCGTCGGCGATGGCGCCGAACAGGGCCAGCCCGAGCGCGGCCGAGCCGATCGCGCCGAAGCCGATCATCAGGCCCGCCGCGAGGGCGAGTCGGTGCGGGAGATAGTCCTGACCCATCACGACCGTCACCGAGAACGATGCCATGAGCACGAAGCCCTGTCTC
>JARFPS010000272.1 GCA_029288175.1 Miltoncostaea sp.
CACGTGTTCACGCCCGAGGCGCGTGAGTTCTACCGCCTGGACCGCCTGTGGGGCCAGGCCCCGCGCCAGGAGTTCGAGGCCGCCGCGTCCTAGTCCGGTTTGGGCGTCTCGGGCTCGGTCGCCGGCTGTCGACGCTCTATACTCGGTCGCTCCTGGGGGTGTAGCTCAGTGGGGAGAGCGCTACGCTGGCAGCGTAGAGGTCATCGGTTCGAGCCCGATATCCTCCATTCGCTTGTTCATGCGGTTCTGAGCATCTAGCTCACCGCCTGCGATCCGCACCCGCACGGTCCCCTGGCGATGGCTCCCTCGATCCGGGGCTCACCGCCGGCCCCGCGTGGCGGCGCCGATCGGTTGACACCCCCTCGGGCCCGCGCTGTGGTCCGCTGATGTGCGACATCGGGGGAGGTGGCGGCGGGTCCTGGAGCTGGCGGCTCGCGGTGGCGGCGGTCGGGTTGCTGGCGGTCGCGCCGGGGGGGGGCGTTCTGTTTCCCGGCCCAGGTGGGCGCTGTGGGCTAGGCGCGGGCCGAGGAGCGGCCGCCGCGCAGCGCGCGGACGGCGCGCACTCCTCCTCGCCATCCCAGCAGCAGAACGGCCGTCGTCAGCAGCGCGACGATGATGAACGAGAGCGCGATGCCGCGGCCGAAGGCGAGATTTCGGAGCGCCAAGCCGAGCGTCATGCCGACGGCCCAAGCGGCCGCGGCGCGCCTGATCGACAGGGGGTCGCGGTGGAGCCCGGTGGCCAGCGCTCCCGCGGAGTAACCGAGCAGGAAGGGCGCCGCGGTCTCGGCCGTTCCGCCCACGGTGGCGCCCTCGTCGTGCGAGCTGCGGCCCAGGGCGGCGAAGGCGACGATCAGCACCAGGTCGATGCCGATCGCCGCGGCGGGGGACCTGGGAAACGTCACGCCACGAGGATAGTCGCGCGGGCTCACGCCACGACGACCATCGCGACGGCGATCCCCGAGCGGGCCGTCCAGCCCGCCGTGCGCAGCCAGTTGGTGGCCACGAGGCGGCGCTGGGTGGCGTCGTCGAATCCTTCTTCGAGGCGCCGGTGGGCGGGCACCGCGAAGAACGCCGTGCAGGCGTGGATCGCGAGCAGGAGCGCGAGGCCGACCAGCGGCAGGGCAAGGCCGACCTCGTCGCGGGCAAAGAACAGGATGGCGATGGCGGCCAGGACCTCGATGGCCATCAGCGGCCCGACCACCCAGCCCGTGCGCCGAACGTGCTGCGCCTCGTACTCGGCAAACTCCGGACGCCCGACCGCGGCGAACAGCGGGTAATGGACGACCTGCACGAACCAGATCACGCCGAACATCGCCATGGTCGCAGCCAGGTGGACGGCGAGCAGGAGCGCCGTCTGGTCGCTCATGCCGTCAGACCGCCGGAGGACGCGGCGGCACGGCCATTCCGGCGGGCCATCGCCGGCGAGCCCCGGTCGGGACGGTAGGGCGTCGGATCGATCGTCCGCGCCCCGCCGTCGAGGATCATCTCGGCCAGCATCTCGGCAGTGGCCGGCGCGTTGAGAATGCCCCAGGGGCCGTGCCCGGTCGCGACGTAGGTCCCTTTGCGGCCCGGCACCGGCCCGATGACGGGCAGGCCGTCCGCCGTGACCGGTCGAAAGCAGGCCTGCTTGGTCACCACCTCCGCCTCGTCCAGCCGGCGCGAGTGAACCGCCGCCATGCGACGAAGCGTGTCGCAGTCGTCGTCGTCCACCGTCACATCCTCCGGAGCGTCGGGCAGCGGGTCGGAGCTCGGCACGCCGCAGACGTACACGGAGCCGTCGGGGCGGGGGTAGATCTCGGGCGCGTAGCGCCCGTCGCGCAGCACGACGTCCGAGAACACCACCTGCGGCGGTGCGTCGGCCGCCAGGACGATGCTCGACCCCTTGAGGCCCGACACCGGCGGATGGGCAAGGCCGAGCAGGTCGGTCCAGGGGCCCATGGCGACCAGGACGGCGTCGGCCGACAGATGCTCGCCGTCGACCAGGACGCCGAGGGCGCCGTGGCCGGGGTCGGTCGGATCGATCCCCTCGACGCGGCCGGTGCGGAGCTCCGCACCGTGCGCCGCCGCGTCGGTCCAAACGGCCTCGCAGAAGCGACGCGGATCGACCTGCGCCGTGGTGTCGTGGGTGCCGATGGCGCCGCGGATCATGACGCCGTCGTCGAGCCATTCCGACGGCTCGGGTCCGGGCTCCCGGCGGGGCAGGTCCGATTCGGATCCCACGGTCATGATCGTCTCGACGGTGCGGTACCCGTAGTCGGCATCGAGTATCTCCGCCAGCTCCCGATGAAGCGCGAAGCTGCGCCGCGCCAGGGGCCCGAGGGCCGTGGTGTCGTTCCAGTCCAACGCCAGGAACCCGCCGGCTCTGCCGGACGCCGCGGGCGCGACGCCGACGCGGTCGATCACGGTGACGGCGGCGCCCCGGCGTGCGAGCTCACGGGCCGCGGTCAGCCCGATGACCCCGGCGCCGCAGATGACCACGCGCCTCGAAGTTCCCACCCGGCGAGACTACCCCCGCGCCGGCCGGCGCGGGGCTTCCGGTCGGCTCAGGCGCTCTCGCGCAGATCCGGCCCGGCGGGGGCATCGAGCGCTCCCGCGACGGGTGTCGACCGCCAGTCGGAGCACACGCGTGCCCCCATCGCCTCGGCGGATGCCGGCGCCACCCCCAGCTCATCGACGGCGAAGCGGGCCGCCTCGGCCGTCGCCGCCGCAGCGAGATCGAGGACGCCGGCCTCGGGGTGAATCAGTCCCTCGGCGCTGAACTCGAAGGCGACCTCGGGCCAGGATCCGGGTACCCGGGCGGTCCAGACATACGCGACGGGATGTCCGTGCCGCATGGCGAGGGTGACATAGCGGGCCCGCGGCCCGCGCCCGGCGCGGACGTCGGCCCGGCGCCAGCTCGCGGGGTCGGGCAGCCGATCCGGCATCGGCACCTCTTCGGGATCGTTCATCGGACCTCTCCGGTCGGCCGGTGGGGGTGATGGAGGCGCGGCGTCATGCCGGCCTCCGCTCCCTGTACGCGCCGGCACGCCGTTTGCTTCCCGCGCGGCGCGGATCATGTGTCCGCCGCGCCGGACGCACTCCCGCCACAAGGCTCAACCCGCGGGCTTGCAGCCAACTTAGCCTTGGCTAATATTCACGTTAGCCACCACTAGGACGACCGGAGTCACATGGCCCCCGCGCTCGACATACCCGCTCTCGAGGTCGCGCACCTGACGGTGTCGTACGGCTCGACTCCGGCGTTGTGGGACGTGGACGCCACGTTTCCCTCGGGTGCGATGTCGGCCATCGTCGGGCCGAACGGTTCGGGCAAGTCGACGCTCATCGCGGCGGCGCTGGGCCTGGTGCCGAGCGACTCCGGTCGCAGCACCATCTTCGGGCGGCCGGCGAAGGAGGCCATGCGCCGGGTCGCCTACGTGCCGCAGCGCGAGTCCGTCGACTGGGACTTCCCGATCACGGTGCGCGAGGTGGTCGAGATGGGTCGCTATGCCGAGGCCGGATGGCTCCGGCGGATCTCGCGGTCCGACCGCGCGATCGTGGACGGCGCGATCGAGCGCGTCGGCATGGCCCCCTACTCCCGGCGTCAGATCGGGCAGCTCTCGGGCGGTCAGCGCCAACGGGTGTTCATCGCGCGCGCCCTGGCGCAGGAGGCGGACCTGCTGGTGTTCGACGAGCCCTTCGCCGGCGTCGACGCCCGCACCGAGGCGGCGCTGCTGTCGTTGCTCGCCCAGCTCCGAGACCGCGAGGGGCGCTCCGTGGTCATGGTGCATCACGACCTGCAGACCGTGCGCTCGATGGTGGACTGGGTGCTGCTGCTCAACGTGCGGGCCATCGCCTGCGGGCCGGTGGCCTCGACCATGACTCCGGACAACCTGAGGCGCGTGTACGGCGCGGCCGACATCGGGGCGCCCGCGGCCGAGGGGGCGGCATGGGTCCCCTGATCGACCTCCTGCCCCTGTCCTACACCGAGTCGGTGGTGGTCGTGGGGGCGGCGGTTCTGGGGGTCGCAGCGGGCGTTCTCGGCGCGTTGGCCGTCCTGCCGCGCCGGAGCCTGGTGGGCGACGCGCTCGCGCATTCGGCCCTGCCCGGCGTGGCCATCGCGTTCCTGGTGACCGGCGCCCGTGATCCCGCCTCGCTGCTGGTGGGCGCGGCGATCGCCGGCCTGATCGGCGCCTTCATGATGGTGGGCATCGAGCGCACCAGCCGTATCCGTCCGGACGCGGCGATCGGGGTCGTGCTGTCGAGCTTCTTCTCGCTCGGCATCGTGCTGCTCACCTACATCGGCACCACCGGCAACGCGCAGCAGGCGGGACTCGAGACGTATCTGTTCGGTCAGGCGGCGGGCCTGCTCGAGCGCGACGTGAACGTCATGGCGGTGATCGCCGCCCTCTCGATCGCCTGCGTGGTGCTGGCGCTTCGGGTCATCAAGACCACGCTGTTCGACCGGAGCTTCGCCGCTTCCGTGGGAGTACCGGTGCGCGTCGTGGAGCTGGCGACCACCGCCCTGCTGGTGGCCGCGATCGTCATCGGGCTGCGGGCCGTCGGCGCGATCCTGATGGTGGCGATGCTCATCGTCCCCACGGTGACCGCCCGTCAGCTGACGCACCGCCTGGGTCCGCTCCTGGCCCTCGCCGGCGTGATCGGTGCGTCGGTGGGCGCCACCGGCGCGCTGCTGTCCTCGCGCGCCGAGATCCCGACCGGGCCGGTCATCGTGCTCGTGGGGACGGCGGTGGCGGTGGCGGCGGTGTTGCTGGCTCCCGGGCGTGGCGTGGTGTGGCGCTGGGCGCACCGGCGGCGGGAGCGCCGCTCCGCGCTCAGCAGCGGCGTGCTCATCGATCTGGAGACGGCGTTGCACGCCGGGCCGCCTCCCACCGTGGACGAGCTGGTGCTGGCGTCGGCCCGGCCGCGAGGCGACGTGCGGCGCGGCCTGAGGGCGCTCGACCGCGCGGGCCTGATCGAGCGGGACGACGACCGGCTTCGGCTCAGCGAGAGCGGGGCCGCCGCAGCCCACGCCGCGCTCGACGAGCGGCGTCTGTGGTCGGCGTGGCTGGAGCACGGGTGGCGGCTCGATCTGGGGGATGCCCGCGAGCCGGATCCCCGCGACCTCCGGCGGACGCTGGGCGACGAGCTGACCGACCGGCTGCTGGGTTTCGACGCGGAGGCGGCGCCCTCGTGAGCGACGCCATGATCATCGTCCTGACGGCGGGCCTCACCGCGACCGCGCTTGCCCTGCTGGGGCCCTTCCTGGTGCTCAGGCGGGTCGCGCTGATGGGCGACGCGGTGAGCCATGCGGTGCTGCCCGGCATCGTCGCAGCCTTCCTGGTCTTCCAGACCCGGGCGCCCCTGGTGGTCATCCTCGGGGCGGCCGCCTTCGCGCTGATCTGCGTGCTGGCCATCGAGGCCCTGCGCGGCACGGGCCTGGTCGCCAGCGACGCCGCCATCGGGCTGGTGTTCCCGGCGCTGTTCGCGCTCGGGGTGCTCGGCATCCACCGGTACGCGGCGAACATCCACCTGGACCTCGATTCCACGATCTACGGCGAGATCGCGTTCGCGCCGTTCCGCACGCTGGACCTGGGGGGCGTGGAGGTGGTGCGGAGCGTGCTGATCATGGGTGTCGTGGCCGCCGTGAACCTCGGCCTGATCACGCTTCTGTGGAAGGAGCTCAAGGTCACGAGCTTCGATCCGGACTTCGCCCGCAGCATCCGTTTCTCGCCCACCGTGGTCGCGCGCCTGCTGCTGATCGCGGTGGCCGTCACGGCGGTGACGGCGTTCGAGTCGGTGGGCGCGATCCTGGTGGTCGCCCTGCTGATCGTCCCGGCGGCCGCCGCGTACCTCATGACCGACCGCCTCGTTGCGATGGTGGCCATCGCGGTCGCCATCGGCTGGGTCTCGTCGGTCGTCGGCTACGCCGGGGCGGTCGAGGTCGACGCCTCCATCGCCGGAGCCATGGGCCTGACGGCGGCGGTCATCTTCGGGATAGCGCTGCTGGCGTCGCCGCGCCATGGGCTCATCGCCCGCGCCGTCCGGCGCGCGCGGACGCGGCGGGCCGTCGAGCGGGCGCTGGCCGAGGAGCGCGGGGCGCAGGGGGCCGGGGCATGAGCATGGCGCGTCGCCTTCTGCCGGCCCTGGTCGCGATCGTGGTGGTGGTCCTTCTCGGAGCGGCGTGCGCGAGCGACTCGTCCACCTCGGGCGGGGACGTGGGCGAGCGGCCCGTCCGCGTGACGACCACGGCCAACTTCATCACCGATCTGGCCGAGGTGATCGGCGGTGAGCGCGTCGAGGTCACCGGCTTGCTGGGGCCGGGCGTCGATCCGCATCTCTACAAGGCGAGCGCAGGAGACGTGGCGGCACTGCGCGACGCCGATGTCGTCTTCTACGGCGGCCTCGATCTGGAGGGGCGGATGGCCGACGTGCTGGACGAGCTGTCGGACGACAAGCCCACCATCGCCGTCTCGGAGGGCATCCCCGACGACCGCAAGCGTCAGCCGACCGAGTTCGAGGGCAAGTTCGATCCCCACATCTGGTTCAGCGTCCCCCTCTGGCGCGAGGCCGTCGATGTGGTCGAGCAGGCCTACGTGGAGCTTGATCCCGACAACGCCGACGGCTATCGAGAGCGCGCCGACGCCTATCGGGCCGAGCTGGAGGCGCTTGACGCCGAGGTGCGCGAGACGCTGGCCTCGATCCCCGACGACAAGCGCGTGCTGGTGACCTCGCACGACGCCTTCGGCTACTTCGGCGAGGAGTACGACTTCGAGGTGGTCGGCATCCAGGGCACCTCGACCGCCACCGAGGCGACGACCGCCGACATCGACCGCGTGGCGGGGGTCATCGCCGATCGCGGTCTGGAGGCGGTGTTCATCGAGTCCACGGTCTCGCCGCAGACCATCCGCGCGGTGCTGGCGGCGGCGGAGCGGCGGGGCCAGACGGCGCGCATCGGCGGCGAGCTCTTCGCCGACGCCGCCGGCGAGCGGGGCACGCCGGAGGGCACCTACATCGGCATGGTCCGCCACAATGTGGGGCTCATCGCCGAGGGCCTCGCCCCGAGCGGGTCTCGCTAGTCCGGCCGGATCGCCGGCCTCCGGGCGGCGCCCGAACTCCTAGATCGGCCTCGCCGTCACGACGATGTTGTCGCGGTAGAAGCCGGTGCGCTCGTTGAACGGACCGCCGCAGGTCACCAGGACCAGGCGTGCCCTGCCGCGGGTGGAGAAGACGTTGTTCGGGAGCCTCGCCTTCAGGACCGAGCGCGTGGAGGTGATGCGGTAGCGGTAGGTGCGTCCTCCGCGGGTGTCCACGCTGACGATCTGCCCCACCGTCGGGCGACGGTCCAGGGCGAAGAACGCTCCGGGCCCCTGCCGCGCGCTGTCCGTGTGGCCGGCGATCAGCACCGCGCCCGCGCGGTCTCCGGGGGCGCGGCCGTCGCGCCACCATCCCAGGCGCCGGACGTCCTCGGGGACGCCGAGCTGGTTCCGGGCGACGTCGATGCCCGAGGTGAAGACCCTGGCGTTGATGCCGAGGCCGGAGATGCGCACCCTGGTCGGCGTACGGGCCCCTGCGTCACGGGCGTTGATGAGCTTGGTCGTGTCGCCGCGCCCGGTGTTGATCGCCGGGGCCGCCAGTGAGGTCTCGGCGACGATGGCGCACTTGCTGCGGCTGCCTCGCACGAGCTCGGTCTCCTGCACGCTCTCGCGGTAGGAGTAGAAGCCGGCCCGCCGCACCCGGTAGGTGCCGGAGCGGAAGGTGCCATCGCCCTTGGCCACGACCTGCCCGGTCCACACGGGACGCCCGTCACAGCGGATGGCGTCACGAGTGGGGAAGGGGCCGAACAGCTCGAGCCGCACCGGCACGCGGGTCTTGCCGATGCCCGTCACCTTCACGCGGTCGAAGATGCGGCTGCCCCGCGAGGCGATCTGCTTCGACACCCGCGTCGTCACCTTCGGCACGGCGCGGGTGAAGGTGGTCTCGCTCACCAGGCCGCACTCTGTGGTGTGGGGCGCGTAGGCCTCGGCGTCGGCGATGCGCTCGATGTAGGTGTAGTAGCCGGCCTCGTCGACCGTGACGGGCTCGGTCTCGTAGGTTCCGTCGCCGGTCGCCGTGAAGGTGCTCCTGGCGTACGGCTCGCCGTCGCACTGGATGGCGTCACGGGTGGGGAAGGGGCCGTGGAGCTCGACCTCGACGGGCGCGCTCAGCGCGCCCAGCCCGGACACCTCCACCGTGTCGGTCACCGTGTCGCCGGGATTGGTGGTGCGGTCGCTGATCCGGGTCGTGATGGAGGGCGAGCCCGTGACGACCGAGGTCTGCGAGACCAGGCCGCAGGGGTGGTCGGCGGCGCGCACGAAGCCCTCGGCGGCGATGCTCTCGACGTACGTGTAGTAGCCCGGCGTGGGCAGCGTCACCCGCTCGGTGTTCACCTCGCTGTCGCCGGTGACGCGGATGGTGCCGGTCCACACCGGTTCACCGTCGCACTGGATGGCCTCGCGGGTGGGGAAGGGGCCGTAGAGCCGCGCCGTCACCGTGGCGGCCTCGCCGTTCAGGCCCGTCACCAGCACGCGGTCGAACAGCGGGGTTCCGGGGGTGATCGACTGGTCGCTGACCACCGTGGTGACCGCCGGCTGCGTCTCGACGCGGATCGTCTCCTCGGGCACGCCGCAGGGCGTCGTGGTGCCGATGACGTCGGCGTTGCCCTCGACCGAGAGCTGGTACGTGTAGATGCCGGGCTCGGTCGGCGTGAGCTCGTCGGTCAGCGTCTCGCCGGAGCCCTGGGCGACGAACGACGTCGTGGCCGCCGGCGTGCCACTGCACTGGATCTCCTCGGTGCTGCGGAACGGGCCGTAGAGCCGCACGTCGACCTTGGCGCGCCGCGCCGGGGGCAGCCCGCCCACGGTCACCCGGTCGCGTGTGGACTCTCCGACCAGCAGCGTCTGCGGCTCGGCCTGCGTCGTGATCGTCACCCGGGCCGGGGCGACACGCTTGGTGACGGTCGCCGTGATCGTTTGCGAGTTCGGCGCGGCGACGCGCTGGCTGTTGCGTCGGGCGAGGCCGCGGGTGGCGTTGTAGAGCTTGGGCAGCGTCGAGGCGACCTGCGCTTCGGCCGTGAGGCTGATGCCGTTCGTGGCGCTGTTGGGCGTGAAGCTGAGCCGCGCCTGGCCGCGGTTGTTGGTGCGGACCACGCGCGCGGCCCCGGCGGCGCCGCTGACTCGCACCCGCACCCGCGCGTTGCGGATGGGCGCGCCCGACGCGGAGCGGATCCTGACCGTGGCGTCGGTCTCCTTGCCGACCCTCAGCCCGCTCGGCACCCTCGCGCTGATCGTGTACGGGCCGGCATAGCGGGCGGAGTCGCGGGCGATCCGGCTGTAGAGCCGGGTGACCGCCGGGTTGCCCAGCTCGCGCGGATCGACCTCACCCGGTCGCGCGTCGCCCATCAGCGAGTGGACGTAGAGCATCATCGCCGCGTTCATGTTCCGGCCGCTCCGGCGGCCGAATGTCCACACGGCGTACGCCATGCGCCGCTTGGCGGTGGTCGATACCACCCGCCCGTCGCGGTTGCGGAGGCTCGCGCTCGAGATCTCCCGGTAGCGATGCTGGGTCGCGGGAAACCAGAACCGAAGGTCGATGCAGAAGACGTTGCCCGCCCCCGGCACGACGGCCTTGTAGCTGCCGAACCAGCGGATGCCGTAGCGGTAGGTGTCGTAGAACCCGCGCGACGTCGTGTTGCAGGTGTCGCGCCCCGCGTTCGAGCACGGGTCATTGCGGTTGGGCGGCTCCGCGGCCGCGGCGACCGAGGGCAGCATGCCGAGCAGGAGGAGCCCCGCGAGGCCGGTGAGGAGGGCGGCGAGCCGTCTCATGCGGGCGTGACCCTACCCTCCGCGGCCCGAGTCGTGGGACGGCTTCGCCAGGATCTGCACCTCAGCCCCGGCGGCAGCGCGGGCACGATCCGGTCGGCCTCGCGGACCGACCTCAGGGCAGCACGGCGCGCGGGGTGCGAGACCGTCAGCTTCACGCCGACCCAGGCGGCGATCAACCGCAGGATCGCCATCGCCTCGATCCTGCGCATCGCAGCGCTGCTGGACGCCCTGGCCGGCGGACTCGGCACCCGCGAACTTCGCCGACGGCGCGATCGCCCGCGTCGACCTGGCGCCGGGCGTGCTGTCGTGAAACGGGCGGGCGGGGGAGGTGGTCGGTACGGTTCGCCGGGTGAGCCCGCGCCGACCCCTTGGGAACTCCGGCTTGGAGGTGAGCCCGTTCTGCCTGGGCGGCAACGTCTTCGGCTGGGGCGCGGACGAGGACGCCTCGCACGCGGTGCTGGACGCCTACGTGAAGGCCGGCGGGAACTTCGTCGACACGGCGGACGTCTATTCGGCCTGGGTGCCGGGCAATCGCGGCGGCGAGAGCGAGACGATCCTGGGCCGGTGGCTGGCGGACGACGGGAATCGCGGGCGGGTGGTCGTGGCCACGAAGGTCGGCTGGGAGGCCGAGGGGCATCCCTCCGGGCTGGGCCGCGATCAGATCCGTCGGGGCGTCGAGGCGTCGCTGGATCGCCTGGGGGTGGACCGCATCGACGTCTACTTCGCGCACAAGGACGACCCCTCCACGCCGCTCGACGAGACGGCGCGCGCGCTGAGCGAGCTCGTCGAGGAGGGGCTGGTCCGGGCCCTGGGGGCGTCGAACTACTCGGCCGAGCGGCTGGGCGAGCTGCTGGCGATCACCGAGCGTGAGGGGCTGGCCCGATTCGACGTGTTGCAGCCCAACTACAGCCTGATGGAGCGCCGCGAGTACGAGGGGGCTCTGCAGGACGCCGCCCTCGACGCCGGCATGGGCGTGACCCCCTACTTCTCGCTGGCGAGGGGCTTCCTGACCGGCAAGTACCGGCCCGGCGAGCCCATCCCCGAGTCGGTCCGGGCCGGCGGCGTGGCGAGCCAGTACCTGAACGACCGGGGCTTTGGCGTGCTCGCCGCCCTCGATCGGGTCGCCGAAGCCCACGACGCCAGCCCCGCGCAGGTCGCGCTGGCCTGGCTGGCGGCTCAGCCCGGGGTGGTCGCGCCCATCGCGAGTGCCACGAGCGTCGCCCATGTGGAGGATCTGGCCGGGTCGATGGATTTGACGCTCGACGAGGAGCACCTGGCCGCCCTCAGCGCGGCGTCCGCCTGACGCCGGGCCCGCCGGCCCCGAGGCGTCAGCAGCGTCGGCGCTGGCCCTCGTGGGTCTTGCGCCCGGGGTGCGTCTCGGCCGCGCTGCGCTCAAGGCTCTCGTAGGCGGCGTTCATGTGCGCGATCAAGGCGTCGACCTTCGTGCGGCTCATGTCGTTGCGGACCACCACCCGCAGCAGCTCGACGTGCTCGGCGTTGGGCGGCAGCGTGTAGGCGGGCACGATCCAGCCTCGCTCGCGCAGCTTGTCGGAGAGCTGGAAGACGTCGAAGCCGGGATCGCCGGCCAGCCGGAACGTCACCACCGGCTCCGCCAGGCGGGGGTTGAGGATCTCGAAGCGCCCACTCGATGACAGGGCGTCGTTCAGGTGTGCCGCGTTGGCGAGCATGTTCTGGACGATCTCGGTGTAGCCCGCGCGCCCGAGGCGGACGAAGTTGTAGTACTGGGCCTGGATCATGGCCGAGCCGCGCGAGAAGTTGAACGTGAAGGTGGGCTGGGCGTTGCCCAGGTAGTTGACCGAGAAGACGAGCTCCTCCGGCAGGTAGTCGCGCGAGCGGAAGACCAGCCATCCCACGCCGGGGTAGACAAGTCCGTACTTGTGCCCCGAGCCGTTGATGGACGCCACCTGCTCCAGGCGGAAGTCCCAGCGCTCGTCCGGATACGCGAAGGGGGCGATGAAGCCGCCCGAGGCGGCGTCGACGTGCAGGGGCACGTCCCAGCCCTCCTCGCGTTTCACCTCCAGCAGGCGATCGTTCAGCTCTGCGATGGGGTCCGTCTCGCCGATGAAGGTCGTGCCGAGTACCGCGCCGACCGCGATGGTGTCCGCGTCGACCAGGTCCATGACGTCGTCGGGATGAAGCACGTAGTGGTCCGAGCGCATGGGCACCTTGCGGGGCTCCACGTCGAAGTACCGAGCGAACTTGTCCCAGACGATGTGGGTCTCGGCGCCGAAGACGACGTTGGGGCGCGCGCCGTCGCGCCCGGCCGCGCGCTCGGCCGCCCGCCAGCGGAACTTGTGGGCCAGCAGGCCGAGCATGATCGCCTCGGAGGAGCCGATGGTCGCCACGCCCACCGCGTCGTCCAGGTCGGGGGCGTTCCAGAGGTCGGCGAGCATGGTCACGCACGCCTCCTCGACCTTCTGCGCCGCCGGGTACTCCTGTCTCTTATACACAT
>JARFPS010000276.1 GCA_029288175.1 Miltoncostaea sp.
ACCTACTATCGCGAAAGAGGATGGACCGACACGGGCGACGTGCCCCCGGCCGTCCTCGCGCAGCTCGACCTCGACGACGTCGCCGCTTCGAACGGAGCCCGATCGCCATGAACTCGCCGCTCGCCCCGGATGCCCCCGAGACCGCGACGAAGACCGTCACCCTGGAGATCGACGGTCGCTCCGTCACCGTCCCCGAAGGCACGACGGTCTGGGAAGCCGCACGCGAGATGGGCATCGAGATCCCGGTGCTGTGCCACGACCCGGTGCTCGACCCCGTCGGCGTCTGCCGGATGTGCGTGGTCGAGGTCGAGGGCGCGCGCACCCTGGTCGCCTCGTGCGTCCGCGACTGCGAGGACGGCCTGAAGGTCAAGACGGCGTCGGATGCCGTCGTCCGCAACCGCAAGACGCTGACCGAGTTGTTGATGGCGGACCAGCGCGACACGAGCACGCGCGACGAGAAGACCGGCGACGACGAGCTCTTCTCCCTGGCGCGCGAGTTCGGCATCACGGAGAGCCGCTTCCCCGGAGGGAACAGCCGGCCGGTCGACAGCTCCTCTCCGGTGATCGACGTCGATCACCAGGCCTGCATCCTCTGCGACCGCTGCATTCGGGCCTGTGACGACATCCAGTCGAACTGGGTCATCGGGCGGACGGGCAAGGGCTACAAGACGCGCATCGGCTTCGACCTCGACAATCCGATGGGCGCCTCGACCTGCGTCGAGTGCGGCGAGTGCGCGGCGGCCTGCCCCACCGGCGCTCTGACCAACAAGCCGATCACGGTGCCGATCGAGGCGAAGCGGCCGCTCGAAGACGTCGACTCGACGTGCCCCTACTGCGGCGTCGGCTGCGCGCTCACCCTCAAGGTGGACCGCGAGGAGAACAAGGTCGTCTACGCCGAGGGCCGCGAGGACTCGGCCAACGAAGGCCGCCTCTGCGTCAAGGGGCGCTACGGCTTCGACTACGCGAGCCACGCGCACCGCCTCACGAAGCCGCTCATCCGCAAGGAGAGCCACTACCCGAAGACCACGCTCACGGGTGCGATGCAGCGGAAGGACGACGGCACGCGCAAGAACGGCGTGTATCCGGACTACGACAAGGCGCTGTCCGCGTTCCGCGAGGCGACGTGGGAAGAGGCGCTGGACCTCGTTGCGAGCAAGCTCAAGGGCATCCGCGACGAGCACGGGGGCGGCGCCCTCGCCGGCTTCGGCAGCGCGAAGTGCTCGAACGAGGAGGCGTACCTCTTCCAGAAGATGGTGCGCACCGCGTTCCAGACGAACAACGTCGACCACTGCACGCGGCTCTGCCACGCGTCGTCCGTCGCGGCCCTGCTCGAGACGATCGGATCGGGCGCCGTGACGACGGTCTACGCCGACGTGCGCAACGCCGACGTGGCCTTGCTCACCGGAACGAACGCGACGTCCAATCACCCCGTCGCGGCGACCTTCTTCAAGGAGGCGGCGCGCAACGGGACGAAGCTGATCATCGTGAACCCGCACCGCCCCGAGCTCGCGGACCACGGCGAGTTCGTTCGCATCAAGCCGGGCTCCGACGTCTCGTTCTACAACGCGATCATGAACGTCATCCTCGAGGAAGGCCTCGAGGACACGGCGTACATCGAGCAGTTCACGGAGAACTTCGACGCGCTCAAGGAGGTCATCGCTCGGTACACGCCCGAGGTCGCGGCGCCGATCTGCGGAATCGAGCCGGACCGCATTCGCGAGATCGCACGGACGATCGGCGCGGCGAACGCGATGATCGTGTTATGGGGCATGGGCATCTCCCAGCACGTCCACGGCACGGACAACGCCCGCTCCTTGATCTCGCTCTGCCTGATGACCGGCAACGTGGGCCGGCCCGGCACGGGCCTGCACCCGCTACGCGGCCAGAACAACGTGCAGGGTGCCAGTGACGCGGGCCTGATCCCGATGGTGTTCCCGGACTACCAGTCGGTGGCGGACGACGACGTGCGCGCTCGCTACGAGGAGGCCTGGGGTGTTCCGCTCGATCCCGTTCCGGGCAAGACGGTCGTCGAGATCGCCCACGGCACGGAAGAGGGCTCGATCAAGGGGATGTACATCCTCGGCGAGAACCCGTTCCTCTCCGATCCGAACGTGCAGCGCGCGCGCGACGGCTTCATGAACCTCGACTTCCTCGTCGTGCAGGACATCTTCCTCACCGAGACCGCCGAGGTCGCGGACGTCGTGCTGCCCGCCACGTCGTACTTCGAGAAGACCGGTACCTACACGAACACGGACCGCCGCGTGCAGCTCGGCCAGACGGCACTGGAGCCGCCCGGCGAGGCGCGTCTCGACTGGCAGATCCTGTGCGACGTAATGACGCGCATGGGCTACGAGCAGGGCTACGCCGACGTCGAGGACGTGTTCGTCGAGTTCTCCGACCTCACCGACTCGTACAAGGGGCTCCGCTACCGGCACCTCGCCGGCCGCGGCAAGCTCTGGCCCTGCCCCGATCCCGAGAACGACGAGGGGATCGTGGTGCTGTTCGGCGACGGCTTCCCGACGCCGACGAAGCGTGGAAAGTTCTCGCCGGCCGAGGTGATCCCGCCGGCCGAGCTTCCGGACGCGGAGTACCCGTTCGTGCTCAACACGGGTCGGACGCTCCAGCACTGGCACACGGGCTCGATGACGCGCCGCGCCAAGGCACTCGACGAGATCAACCCGGATGCCTTCTGCGAGATCCACCCCGACGACCTCGCGACCCTCGGGGTCGACGATGGCGGCATGGTGCGGCTCTCCACGCGCCGCAACCACATCCGGATCAAGGCGATCTCGAGCACCAAGACCTCGAAGGGCAGCGTGTTCGTTCCGTTCCACTACCGCGAGGCCGCGGCCAATCTCCTGACGACGGACGCCCTCGACCCCGTCGGGAAGATCCCGTCCTTCAAGTTCTGCGCGCTCAAGGTCGAGAAGGCGTAGCGAGCCGGTGACGTCGCTTCGGACGCGGCTGACCCGGAGCGCCGTCCTGCAGGTCGTGCTGCTGGGCGGCGTGCTGTTCGTGGTGGCCCAGCTCCTCGTTCGGAAGTCCGACGAGGTGCTCTCCGAGCAGATCATCGACCAGGCCGAGAGCCACGTGGAGACCCGTCTCCGCGGCTTCTTCGACCCGGTCACCAGCCTCGTCGCGACCGCGCGGAAGTGGTCCGACGAAGGCCTCCTCCCCATCGACGAGCCGACACGGATCAACGCGGTGATCATGCCGGTGATGCGGCGCTACCCGCGGATCTCGTCCGCCGTATTCGCGGACGACCGCGGCCGTGAGCACATGATCCTGTACCGGGACGGCACGTGGCGGGTGCGCCTGACGCGGCGCGACGTCTGGGAGGACGAGGTCGAGTGGTGGACGTGGTCCGATGACGACCCCGAGGTCCGGCGGGTCCGCGAGCGCCTCGACTACGACCCGCGCAAACGTCCGTGGTTCCACAATGCGATGACCTGCGGCGAGGCGGAGGGCTGGCCGGGAGGATGCGGACCGGTCGCCTGGACCTGTCTCTTATACACA
>JARFPS010000142.1 GCA_029288175.1 Miltoncostaea sp.
GATGCCGAGGATGCCGCCGAGCAGGTTGCCGAGGATCACGAGCACGTTGCCGAGGAAGCCCGTCTGCGCGACGAAGTAGTCGCGCTCGGTCATGACCGTGCTGGGGAGCCGCGTGTCCGACTCCATGGCCTCGATGTGCTCCTGCACGTCGACGCCGGGCCGCAGCTTGGCCACGACGCGCTGGCGCATCGGGCGATCGAGGGCGGCCGCGATGCGGTCGATGTCGCCCCAGATCTCGCTCTTGTAGGCACCGTCCTGGTCGAAGATGCCGACCACCTTGAACGGCGTCACGTTGATCATCAGCGTGTCGCCGAGCTTGCAGTTGTGGATGCGCTGGCTGATCGGCCGGCCGACGATGATCTCGTCGCTGCCGAAGTTGAGTTCGCGTCCCTCGACGATGCGGAACGCGTCGCCGTGGATCTTGAGCGACGCGGCTTCGACACCGCGGATGGGCACGTTGACCAGGCCGAGGTCGTCGGACTTGGCGAGGAAGAGCGCGAGGTACGTCTCGCCCGCGGCGAGCGGCTGCCCGTTCTCGTCCTGGGCCACCTCGGGCATGGCCTTGTAGCGGTTCACGCGATCGAGCGTGATGCCGCTCTCGCCCTCGCTGGTGGCGCCCTTGCGCAGGTAGACGATGACGTCGTCCTCGCCGGTCTCGGCGTGCAGGGCCTCGAACCCGTTGCGCAGCGCGAAGACGCCGCAGAGCACGGCGATCGACATGGCGATGCCGAGCGCGGAGAGCAGCGAGGCCTGCCAGCGCACGACGAGGCTGCGCAGCGGGTAGCTGAAGGGGACAAGGCGATTGCGCACTACGTCCCCCTCCGCAGCGCCTCGACCGGCGCCAGGCGCGCCGCACGCACCGCGGGGATGAGCCCGCCGAGCAGGCCCACGCCGATGCAGGTCACCACGGCGGCCAGGTAGGTCTCCTGGTCGACGTGGTAGACGGGGATGAACGTGCCGAACATCGCGCGCAGCGGTGCCTGCGTCATCCAGGCGAGCGCGACGCCGATGGCGCCGCCGGTGAGCACGAGCATCGTGCTCTCCATGAGGTAGAGCCGCATGGGTACGCGATCGCTGAAGCCGAGCGACTTGAGGATGCCCATGCTGCGCAGGCGCTCACGCGCCGCGATGGTCATCGTGTTCACGACACCGAAGAGGATCGCGACGAGCACGGCGGCGCCGATCATGCCGAGGAACGTCGGCAGGTTGCCCATCATGTTCACGAAGTCGGCCTGGAACGCGGCTTCGGGCTGCGTGCGCGTGCGCTGCGGACCGCCGGCGTAGTAGTCGTCGATCGCCTGGGCGACTTCCTCGCCGTCCCAGCCGTCCTCGAGACGAATGAGGTACACGCTCGTGCCGCGCGGGCCCATGGCGCCACCGGACTCGAGCGTCTCGTCGAGGTACTCCCAGTGGAAGTACATGGTCATCTCGTCGACGTTGGCCTTCGTCGAGCGGTAGATGCCGTGGATCGTGAACTCCCACGGCTTGCCGCCCTCGCGCGGGAAGATCGTGCCGAGGATGGGCACGGTCTGGCCGACCTCCCAGCCGAACTTTTCAGCGATGCCGATGCCGACGATGGCGCCTCGCTTGTCCGCGAACCACGCCTTCTTCGCTTCCTCGGGGATCACGATCTCGGGGTACTGCTCGAGCAGGAGCTCCGGGTCGGTGCCGAACTGCGCGAAGAAGTTCTCGGGATCCTTGTAGACGCCGCCGAACCACGTGAAGCGACTGACGGTGTCGACGCCGTCGATGGCGGCGATGGCCTCGTTGTAGGAGGCGGGCAGCGCCTGGAAGAGGCTCACGGCGCTGGCGCTGATGATGCGCCGGCCGGAGCTCTCCTTCACGGCGGCGTCGAGGCTCGTGACGATCGAGCGCAGGAAGCACAGCAGGAAGATGGCCACCGAGACGGCGCCGATCGTGAGCAGCGCGCGCACCGGGTGGCTCATGGCCTGCTTGCGGACCAGCCGACCGAGGGTCATGCGACGGCGTCCTCCACGACGCCCTTGTCAAGGTGCAGGACGCGCTTGGCGTCATCGCCGGCCTTCTGGTCGTGGGTCACCATGACGATCGTCTTGTCGTGCTCGTCGCTAAGGCGCGCGAGCAGCTCCAGCACCTGGTCGGCACTGTGGCGGTCGAGGTCGCCGGTGGGCTCGTCGCAGAGCAGGATCGTCGGGTCCCTGGCGATGGCGCGCGCGATGGCCACGCGCTGCTCCTGACCACCGGACAGCTGCTTGGGACGGTGATCGATGCGGTCGCCCAGCCCGACGATCTCGAGCGCGTAGCGCGCCTGCTCGCGGCGCTCGGCCTTCTTGAGCGGCGTGAGCAGCAGCGGCAGCTCGACGTTCTCGAGTGCGGTGAGCACGGGAATCAGGTTGAACGCCTGGAAGACGTAGCCGATGTGCCGGGCGCGGAACGAGGACAGCTCCTCCCCCGACAGCTGCGGCACGTTGGCGCCGGCGACGATGACGTCGCCCTCGTCGGGCTCATCGAGGCCGCCGATCATGTTGAGGATCGTCGACTTGCCGGAGCCCGACGGGCCCATGAGCGCGAGGAACTCGCCGCGGTCGACGTCCATGTCGAGTCCGTCGAGCACCACGAGTTCCTGGCCGCCCTTGCGGTAGACCTTCGTGACGCCGCGGAGCTGGATGACGGGCTCGGCCATGAGGCCTCCGGGGGGCTAGCGGGTCTGGACAGTGTCCCCGCTGCGCAGGGTCTCGGGAGGATCCACGACGAGCAACTCGCCGCCGTCCAGGCCCTGCGTGACGACGACGCTCGTGCCGCGGTTCTCGCCGACGAGGATGTCCACACCGCGCACCTT
>JARFPS010000095.1 GCA_029288175.1 Miltoncostaea sp.
GCCGCCGCGCGCGGCGTCGAGACCCTCGCCGCCGTCGAAGATGTCGTTGTCGCGGGCGCCGATGAACTTGTCGTTGCCGTCGTTGCCCTCGGCGATGTCGTCACCCGGGCCGCCGACGATGACGTCGTCTCCCGGGCCGCCGCGCGCCGTGTCGTCGTCGGCCCCGAGGTTGATGACGTCGTCGCCGTCCTCGCCCAGGATGAGGTCGTCGCCGACCGTTCCCTCGCCCCGGTCGTCGCCGAGGCCCAGGCAGATGATGTCGTTGCCACCCTGCCCGCGCACGACGTCGTTGCCCGCGCCGGCGTAGATGACGTCGTCGCCGGGCGTGCCGTCGATGCGGTCGTCGCCCGCCGTGCCGACGTGGGACGGCCGCTGGCCCTCGCACGTGACCTCGAACTGGTTGGTACGCGCGTCGTCGCCGAACGCGGCGGGCACGGCCAGGCCGGCGGTGGCCGCGACGGCGGCGGTGGAGACCAGCAGCAGGGCGCTGCGACGACGACGGGCGAGCGGGCTCACTGGCATCAATGCCTCTTCTGGTTCCTGATGGACGACGCGCCGGCCGACGGCCGGCCTTTACGGAGTACCAGCGGCCGACATCCGCACTGCCGGGTCTTTACGGATTCTTTCCGAGATCTGGCGCCCGGCCTATCGTTTTTCGCAGCTTCGACGAGAGCGTTCCCCGAGGAGTGACCACCAGCCACAGGCCCGCCGCGACCCCCGCCAGGCCCACCGCCAGCTGCAGGGTGGGAGCCTCGCCGAGCAGGGGCCAGGCGGTGAGCACCCCGATCACGGGGATGAGGAAGAACCACGCGCTGACCTCGCCCGCCGGCGCGCCCCGCAGCGCCACGTAGTAGGCGACGGCGGGGAACGCCGAGCCCACCACCGCGAGCCAGGCGACCAGCGCCACCTCGCGGCCGCCCACCGCGCCGGCCGGGACCTCCTCGGTCAGTGCGCCGAACAGCAGCAGCAGCACGCCCCCCAGGGCCATCTGCCAGCCGGCCAGAGCGAGGGGCGAGCCGACGCCGCGAACACCCTTGGCGACGACCATGGTGGCCACCGCCCAGGCCAGGGAGCCGCCCACGACGACCAGCGCCTCCCAGGACAGCGACGGCGGCCAGAGCGGCCCGTCCCACACCACCACGGCGGCGCCCAGGAGCCCGACCCCGAGACCGACCCACTGCCAGCGGCCGAGGCGCTCGCGCAGAACGATCACCCCGAGCGCCGCCACGAAGATCGGGTCGAGGTTGGACAGCACGGCGGCGAGCCCCGCCCCGAGGCGCTCGATGCCCCAGAACGTGGCGCCGTAGAAGACCGCCGTCTGCATCACGGCGACCACGGCCAGCGCCGCGACGCCGACGCGCGGCATGATGCCCTGGCCGATGGCGAGCAGGACGATCACCACGACCAGCCCGCCGGCCGTCAGCCGGGCACCCGCCGCGAGAAACGGCGGCACATCCTCGATGAGCCACGCCGAGGGCACATAGGCCAGGCCCCAGGCGAGCATCGCCATGGCGGCGAGCGCGTGGGGGTGGCGCGCGCGGAGGATCATCGACCGCCGCGAATGCCACGCCTCGCCCGCCCCGGGTTCTCCGGGGCGGGCGGCTGTCGGGGCCGCGGGCGGGTGAAGCCGGAGCCCCGACCCGCGCCGAGCGACCCGACGGCTTCTACTTCTTGCCTCCGACCGCCTCCTTCAACACGGCGCCGGGGGTGAACTTCGGCACGGTGCGCGCCGGAATCTTCACCTTCTTGGACGGGTCCTGCGGGTTGACGCCCTCGCGGGCCGCGCGGTGCGACACCGAGAACTTGCCGAAACCGGCAAACGCGACATCCTCTTCCTTGGCGAGCGCGTCCTGCACCTCGTCGAGGAACGCTTGGACCAGACGCTGGGCGTCTGCCCCGCTCAGGTCTGCTCGCTTCGCCAGTCGCGAGGTGAACTCGCTCTTGTTCATGAGTCTCCTCTCATGATCCCAGGGGAATTGAGGGCCACGCTACCAACGGGTGCGGACGGAATGCCACTGTTTCTCGGCTTTCTGTTCGCCTGGCGGGGACGAGGTGCCAGACTCCGGGCCGCCCCTCCCGCCCCCAGCGAGGTCCGATATGCCCCCCGCCCCGCCTCAGTCCCCCGAATGGAGCGCGCTCGACGCGCACCGCGATGAGTTGCGCACCACGCATTTGCGAAAGCTATTTGCCGACGATCCCGGGCGCGCCGAGCGCTACACGCGTCAGCTCGGCGACCTCCACATCGACTTCTCCAAGCACCTGATCACCGACCGGACGCTGGAACTGCTGATTCGGCTCGCCGAGGCGCGAGGCGTCCCCGAGGCCGCGGCCGCCATGTTCGCCGGCGAGCACATCAACATCACCGAGGACCGCTCGGTGCTGCACGTCGCGCTCAGGGCGCCCGTTGGCGACACGATCACCTCGGGCGGCCACAACGTCGTGCCCGACGTCCACGAGGTGCTGGACCGCATGGGTCGGTTCGCCGAGCGCGTCCGCACCGGCGAGTGGACCGGCCGCACGGGCAGCCCGATCCGCACGGTCGTCAACATCGGCATCGGTGGGTCGGACCTGGGGCCCTCGATGGCCTACGAGGCGCTGTCGGCCTTCCACCACCCGCAGATCGAGGGCCTGTTCGTGTCGAACGTCGACGGCATCGACCTGCAGACGGCGTTGGAGGGCCGCGACCCGGCCGAGACGCTCTTCATCGTGAGCTCCAAGACCTTCGGCACTCTCGAGACGCTGACCAACGCGCGCGCGGCTCGCGACTGGGTGGTGCGCGCCCTCGGCGAGGACGCGGTCGAGAACCACTTCGTCGCGGTCTCGACCAACGCCGAGCGCGTGGCCGAGTTCGGCATCGACACCGCCAACATGTTCGGCTTCTGGGACTGGGTGGGTGGCCGATACTCGATGGACTCGGCGATCGGCCTGTCGCTGATGATCGCCATCGGCGCCGAGCGCTTCGGCGAGATGCTCGCGGGCTTCCACACCGTCGACCGGCACTTCCGCGAGACCCCGCTGGCCGACAACGTGCCGGCCCTTCTGGGGCTCATCGGCCTCTGGTATTCGAACTTCCACGGCGCGGAGACTCTGGCGGTGCTGCCCTACTCGCAGCGGCTCTGGCGTCTTCCGGCCTACCTCCAGCAGCTCGAGATGGAGAGCAACGGCAAGTCGGTGGACCGCGAGGGCGCGCCCATCGACTCCTACGACACGGGGCCGATCGTCTGGGGGCAGCCGGGGACCAACGGCCAGCACGCCTTCTACCAGCTCATCCACCAGGGCACGCGCCTGATTCCGGCGGACTTCATCGGGTTCGCCACCGTCGAGCAGCCCGCCGACTCCCAGCAGGACATCTTCATGTCGAACTTCTTCGCGCAGCCGGAGGCGCTCGCGTTCGGGAAGACGCGGGAGGAGGTCGAGGCGGAGGGCGTGCCCGCCCACCAGGCCCCCCACCGCGTCTTTCGAGGCAACCACCCCACGACCTCGATCCTGGCGCCGTCGCTGACCCCCTCGGTGCTCGGCCAGATCATCGCGCTGTACGAGCACAAGGTCTTCACCCAGGGATGGGTCTGGAACATCAACTCGTTCGACCAGTGGGGGGTCGAGCTGGGCAAGGTCCTGGCCCAGCGGATCATCCCGGAGCTGTCGGGTGACGCCCCGACCGAGCTCGCGCACGACAGCTCGACGAACGCGCTGATCCGACGTTATCGGGAGATGAGAACAGCCGGCTGAGGCGCCGGCTGCCGAGGCGCTAGGAGCCCTTGGCCGGCGGCACCGAGCCGAGCTCGGCGGCGCCCGACATGACCCCCACGACGTCGCGCATGTTGAGGATGCCCACCAGCTGGTCGCCCTCGCGCACCAGGAGGTGCCGGGTGCCGCGGGCGATCATCAGGTCGCAGGCCTCGCCGAGGGGCCGGTCGGCCGGCACGGCCACCGGAGCCCCGGTCATGTGCGCCTGCACCGGCGTGACGTCCAGGTCCACACCCTCCGCGAGGGCCCGCAGCAGGTCGCGCTCCGTGAACACACCGTGCCCGTCGGGGGTCGTGACCACGGCCAGACCGGTCTTGGCCTCCGCCAGGGCGGCGGCGGCCGCCCGGAGCGGCTGATCGGGGTGAAGGCCCACCTTCACCGGTCCCATCACATCGCCCACCGTCGTCATGACGGCCACTATAGATCGTCCGGACCGCGAGCCGAACCGGTCGACGGCGTCTCCGGCGCCAGGACGGCCCGGGCCAACTCCTCGACGGCCTCCGGCCACAACCGTGAGCCCGCCTGCGCCACCAACGCGCCGACCGCCGACTCGACGTCGAGGCCGCGCCCGGCCGGCACCGGCGCGGTGGCCGCCGCGAACGCGAGCGCGACGGCCATGATGCGCCCACCCTCGGGTATCTCGTCCGCGACCGCCCCGTCCGGGTAGCCGGCGCCGTCCCAGCGCTCG
>JARFPS010000096.1 GCA_029288175.1 Miltoncostaea sp.
GGCCAGCACCACGCGTCCCCGCAGCTCATCCGGAGAGAGCATTTCGGCCGGGCATGACCTCCAGCGCACGGCGCCGGCCAGCCCGGCGGCCTCCACGGACGCGCTCGCCTGCTTCACGGCGCGCGCGTCGAGGTCCACCGCAAGCACCTCCCCCCGTTCCGCGGCCACCCACGCCTGCGCCAAGAGGCCCGAGCCGCACCCCACGTCGACCGCGGGACCGTCGGGCATGTCCTCGAGCGCCTCGAGACACATCTCCGTGGTGGCGTGGTCGCCGGGGCCGAAGCCCTCGCCGTCGACCTGCACCAGCTCCGGCACCCCGCGGGGCGCGCGGGCGTGGCCCGGGCTCCTTCGGTACCAGCCCGCCATCCAGGCCGACGGAGGGGTCGGGAACATGGGCGGCCCCTCGGCCGCCCTGACGGGAAGCGGACAGCGCTCCAGGGCCCCGGCCGCCGCCTCGGGCGCCGCGCGCGGGGAGCACACCAGGCCGTCCGGGCGCCACTCGATCGGCTGTAGGGGCGCGATGTGCTCGAAGGCGTCCCGGATGTCGGGCCTCCCGCCCTCCACGAGGATGCGGGCGGGCACCGATGAGGCGCTAGATTGCCGCGCCGTGGGCCCCCCGACCATCGACGACCACACGCGCGCGGCCGCCGAGGCCGCCCCGTCCGTCGCGGCGCTCGCTCTCGACGAGCGCCTGGCCCTCGCGCGGGCGAGCGCCGAGGAGCTGACGGCGATCGGGCCGAGCGTCGTCGACTCGGCGGTCGCAGAGATCGACCAGCCGCGACGGTTCGCCGAGCGTGAGCTGAGCACCGCCCTGGCGTTCGCCGCCGCGCTCCCCGATCTGGCCGAGTCGCTGCGACCCGCCCGCGTTCCGGCGGTGTCGGGCCGGACCGACCTGGAGTGGCGTCCGTTCGGCGTCGCGCTCGGCTGGCACGCGGCCAACGCACCCACCTGGGTGCCCGCGCTGGTCACGCTCTCGGCCCTGATCGCCGGCAATGCGACCATCTCGCGCCCGTCGGCGCGCGCCGTCCGCACCGGCAGCGCCGTCGTCGAGGCCTTGGCGCGCCCGTGGCCCGAGGGCGCGGTGCGCGTGGTGGACCTCGACGCGACGGAGGCGCTTCCCCTTCTGTGGCACGACCGCGTTCACGTCGTGGTCGCCCACGGATCGACCGCGACCTGTCGGCGGCATGTCGCCGCCCTGGGACGCGCCTACCTCGACGGTGCCCGCATGCGCCCCTACATCCCGGAGGCCTCGGGCAACGACGCGCTTCTGGTGCTCGACGGGGCCGACCCGGACCGGGCCGCGGAGGCCGCGGCGATCGGCGGCTTCGCCAACGGTGGGCAGCTCTGCATGGCGGCCAAGCGGATCATCGTCCAGCGCTCGGTGTGGGACGCGTTCCGCCCACGGCTGATCGCGGCGGTCGCCGCGCTGCGGGTCGGTCCCGCCGATGAGGCGACCACCGACGTCGTGCCGCTGCGCTCGGGGCGGGCTTTCGAGCAGGCGTCGGCCGCCCTCGACGAGGCGCTCGCGGCGGGCGGGGTGCCGGTGGTGGGCGAGGGCCGGCGCGACGGCGCCCTGGTTCCGACCGTCGTCGAGCTGCCGCCGTCGGCCCTCGGCGTCCGGCTGTGGGCCGAGGAGAGCTTCGCCCCCCTGCGCGGTCTCACCGTGGTCGACGACGCCGACCGCGCGGTGGAACTGGCCAACGCGTCGCCCTACGGTCTCGGCGCCGCGGTGTTCGGGGGCGGGGCCGAGGTCGTGGAGCGACTCAACGCCGCGAGGATCGTGGTGGGTGAGGGCCCGCTCTACTCGGATCCCCACCTGGTGGTGGGCGGCATCCGCGACAGCGGCTTGAGCGGCGCGCGCCCCAAGATCGAGCAGCTCGCGTGGGCGCGACGCGTGCACCGGGCGTGAGGCTCCGCTCTCCGGGGGGAGGCTAGGAGAGCACGCGCAGGTGCTGCCAGCGGATGAAGGCCTCCAGGCCGGGGCGTCCCAGCTCCGCGCCCACCCCCGATCCCCGCCAGCCCGCGTACGGCGCGTACGGCACGACGACGCGCCACCCGTTGACGACGACCGTCCCGCACTGGATCTGCTGGGCCACCTCGAGCGACGTGCCCAGATCGCCCCCGCAGAGGTAGCCGACCAGCCCGTAGTCCGGCCGGTTGGCCTCGGCCACCGCGGACTCGACGTCGTCGAAGGGCATGATGGCGACGATCGGGGTGAACGGCTCTTCGTCGATCAGCTCCACGCCGGGGCCGGCTCCGGTGACGAGGGCAGGCTCCACCCGGCGTCCCTCGATGTCCTCTCCGCCGAGCACCGTGGCGCCCCGGGCGGCCGCGTCGGCCAGCAGGCGCCGATGGCGCAGGTGGCCACGCTGCGTGACCAGGGGCCCCAGCTCGAGATCGGCGATTCTCGCGGCGATCCGCTCGCGGACGTCGCCCTCCAGCTCGCGCGGCACGAGCACCCTGTTGACCGAGTAGCAGGCCTGCCCGGCGTTCGCGTAGCCCTGAACCGTCGCGACCTCCGCGACCTGGTCGAGGTCGGCATCGGGCAGGACCACCAGCGGTCCGTGCCCGCCCAGCTCGAGCGACAGGGCCTTCAGGCGCGGGGCGACCCACGCGCTGATCTGCTCGGCCACCCGGCGCGAGCCGGTGAAGGCGACCTTGGCGACCGCCGGATGGGTGCACAGGGCTTCGCCCAGCGTGGGGCCGTCGCCGGGGACGCAGTTGACCAAGCCGTCGGGAAGGCCCGCCTCGATCGCCAGCTCGCAGACGCTCCAGGCGGTCAGCGGCGCCTCGTTGGCTGGCTTGGCGACCATGGCGTTGCCGGCGGCCAGCGCGGGCGCCAGCTTCCAGACGATGAGCGCGACGGGGAAGTTCCAGGGCGTGATGGAGGCCACGACCCCCAGTGGCGACGGCCGGATCCAGCTGCCGGTGGCGAGGGTCGGCCCCGGAACCTGCGACGCCCACAGGCGCTCCGCCTCGGCGGCGAAGTAGTGGACCACCTCGTTCGCCCGGGCGATCTCGGCCTGCGCCTCCGGCAGCGGCTTGCCCATCTCGGCATGCATCAGCTCGGCCAGGCGCGGCGCGTGGTCGTCCAGCAGCCGGGCGTAGCGCTCCAGCGCGGCGCCGCGCTCGACCGGCGGCACGCGCGACCACTCGGGCCATGCCGCCTCTGCCGCCTTGACGGCGGCGTCGGCGTCCTCGACCGTGGCGTCGGCGATCTCGCCCACGACGTCGCCGGTGGCCGGGCTGACGATGCGCGACCACGACTCGGTCTCGACCCGGCGCCCGCCGATCAGCAGCGGGTAGCGCGGGATGTCGCTCACGGTGTCTCCGTGCCGGAGCCGGCCGGCGCCCGGCTGACCGACCGGATCCTCCACGCCGGGCGGTACTCGGGCAGCAGCTGGATCTCCTGCTGCGCCAGCCGGCGCGCGCTCTGACCGTCGGCCGCCCAGAGCTCGAGCACGTGCACGTCGCGCCGCTCGAAACGGTCTTCCTGCGACTCCCACTGGGAGAAGGTGACCAGGTAGCGGTGCGTCCCCGGCGCGCGCGGCGTCAGCGGCCGCAACACGCCGAGCGACCAGCGCGACTCACCGTCCTCCCGCTCCCTCAGGGCCCGCTGGGCGGCGCGCCGCGCCTCGTCCAGGTCCGGCGCCTTGATGACCACGCGTCCGGCGACCCTCGCCCGGCGCGCACCCGGCGGCCGGCGAAGGAGCGTCACCTCCCATTGCGGCGCCGTGGTGGCCAGGTCAGCCCTCCTCGATGGTGACCGACGAGACCACGATGTCCTCGCGGGGGCGGTCGTTGCGCCCGGTCGCGGTGGTCCCGATGGCATCCACCGTCTCCTGGCCCTCGATGACACGCCCGAACGGCGTGTGGTTGCCGTCGAGCCACGGCGTCTCGTCGGCCGTGACGATGAAGAACTGGCTCCCGTTGGTGTTCGGGCCCGCGTTCGCCATCGCCAGCACGCCCTTCACCAGCTTCCGCTCGTTGATCTCGTCCTGGAAGTTGTAGCCCGGGCCGCCGGTGCCGGTGCCCTGCGGGCAGCCGCCCTGGATCATGAAGTTCTCGATGACCCGGTGGAAGATCGTGTCGTCGTAGAACCCCTCGCGGGCGAGGCCGACGAAGTTCCCCACTGTCTGGGGCGCGACGTCGCTCCAGAGCTCGAGCTTGATCGTCCCGGAGGACGTCTCCATGGTCGCCGTCAACGAGGCGTCGGTGGCGGCGGGGGGTGGCAGTTCTGCGGGCATAGTGCGCCTTTCAGTCTGGCAGCTTGGGACCAGCATCGCACCGCGGCGGGCGGTCGGGCGGGGCTCCGGCGTCAGCCGGCGGCGAGGCGTCCTCCGTCGATCACGAGCGTCTGACCGGTGATAAAGCTGGCGGCATCGGTCAAGAGGAACAGGATGGGCCAGGAGGCCTCCGACGTGACGCCCACCCGGCCGATCGGCGTCTTCGCGACCAGCCGCTCCTTCAGGGCCGGGTTGGCCTCCATCAACTCGTCGACCATCTCGGTCGCGATGGTGCCGGGCGCCACGGAGTTGACGAGGATGTCCGCCGGTCCCAGCTCCACGGCCATCGTGCGCGTGAGCGCATCCAGGGCCGCCTTGCTGGCGTTGTAGGCGGCGATGTTGGGCAGGCCGGTCAGGCCGGCGATGGAGCCGAGGTTCACGATACGACCGCCTCGGTCGGCCTCGACGAGTTTCGCGCCCACGGCGCGCGAGAACGACACGGCGCCGAGCAGGTTGACGCTGAGCACCTCGTCCCATTGCGCGAGCGTGGTCTCGACCGCCGGCTGGTAGTGCGGGTTGATGCCCGCGTTGTTGACGAGCCCCCAGAGACCTCCGAGCTCCTCGGCCGCGGCCACGGCCGCCGTGGCCACGTCGGGGTCGGCAACGTCTCCCGCCACGGCGGCGCTCGGCCCGGGGAGCGAGCCCGCCAGCTCCGTGACGGCGTCGGCGGAACGGGCCACGGCCACCACCCCGCCGCCGCACTCCGAGATGCGCCGCGCCAGATCGGCGCCGATTCCGCGCGAGGCGCCGGTGACGATCACCGTGCGGCCGTCCAATCGGAAAGGTTCGGGCACGCCGGGAGTCTACCGCCGGATACACTGAAGGCTCCCCGTCAGACCTATCCCGATCCGAGGTTGTTGATGCTGAGCTACGCGTTCACCGACGAGCAGGAGGACCTCCGCCAGATGGTCCGCGAGTTCGCCCAGGCCGAGGTGGAGCCGCTGATCGAGGACGCGGAGCGCGACGAGAAGTTTCCCGTCGAGATCATCCCCAAGCTGGGCGAGCTGGGGCTGCTGGGCATCGTCTTCCCCGAGGAGTACGGGGGCATCGGCCTCGACAAGATCACCGAGTGCATCTTCGTCGAGGAGATGGCCAAGGTCTCGGCGGGCATCACCGCGTCGGTCAACGCGCACGCCGACCTGGCCGCGTTCCCGATCTACAAGTTCGGATCGGACGAGCAGAAGGAGAAGTACCTCCCCCGCTCCATCGCCGGCGAGATCATCGGCGCCTACGCCATCACCGAGCCCAACACGGGTTCCGACGCGGCGGGCCTGGCGACGCGCGCCGACAAGAAGAACGGCGGCTACGTGCTCAACGGCCGCAAGAACTTCATCACCAACGGGACCATCTGCGACTACTGCTTGGTCGCCGCCTACACCGACAAGAGCACTCGCGGCGAGGGCATCAGCGTCTTCATCGTCGACCGCGACACCCCCGGTTTCGAGGTGACGCGCAAGCTCGAGAAGATGGGGCACCGCTCCTCCGACACCGCCGAGCTGGTCTTCGAGGACTGCGAGGTGCCCGAGGAGTCGTTGCTCGGCGGCAAGGAAGGCGCCTTCACGGCGCTGATGGAGGCGCTGATCACCGGTCGCGTTTCGCACGGCGTCAAGTCGGCGGCGATCGCCGAGGCGGCCTTCGAGGCGGCCCGCCAGTACGCCACCGAGCGTGAGGCCTTCGGTCGCTCGCTGTCCAAGTTCCAGGCCGTCCGGTTCAAGCTGGCCGACATGGCCACCCGCATCGAGTCGGCCAAGGCGCTCGCCTACAAGGCGGCCTGGCTCTACTCCACCGGCCGTCCCTGCGTGAAGGAGGCCTCCATGGCGAAGTTCTACTCCGCCGAGGTGGCCGAGTACGTCACGCGGGAGGCCGTCCAGATCCACGGCGGGTACGGCTACATCGTCGAGTACCCGGTCGAGCGCTACTACCGCGACGCGAAGCTGGCCTCCATCACGGAGGGCACCAGCGAGATCCAGCAGTTGATCATCGGCAAGGAGATCGGACTGTGACCACCTCCCCACACGACGTCTTCCAGCAGGCCCCTCCGGGCCTGGTGGACGCGCTCCACTACCCGTTCTTCCAATCGGTCTTCGACCGCAAGAGCCGCCGCATGGCTCTCGGCATGGAGCTCGAGGCGGAGTACTTCAAGTACACGAGCCCCTACGAGCCGGTGCCGCTCTCAGAGATTGAGGAGGCCCTGCTGCTGATGGCCGCCACGGGCCTGAACGGGCTCAACCTGGGCGACATCGACCCCTCCCACGGGGCCGAGGCCCTGGTGCAGTGGACCGCCCGCACCTGGCCGAGCTCGTGCTCCAACCACGGCACGGAGCTCTTCTTCACCAACGACGACGGCCTCTACTTCCTGAACATGTGGGGGCTCGTGCCGGAGCCGGGCGAGATCTCCACGATCTCGGGCAAGCCGATCGAGCAGCAGGTGGAGTACATCGTCGAGCTCAGCCGCCGCGCAAAGGTCCAGCTCCAGGACGGCCGCGCCCAGCTGCCCACCGGTCTTCCGGGCCTGTTCGAGTTCAACCACTGGAACGCGAACAAGGACGGCACCACGCTGTTCATCCCGGTGTCGAACATGACGCTGGAGTACATCAACCTCCTGTTCATCTACCTGTCGCCCGAGTACCGCTTCTCGATCGTCGACGAGCAGGCCGGCTACGCATCCGCGGGCCTCGGCAAGGCGCTCGAGTCGGGCCGTCTGGACGCCAACCGCCAGATGGGCATGATCGACCTCGAGCAGCGCGTCATCTCGATGCAGGTCGTCGAGTCGGCGTTCATCTGCCAGAACCTCAACATGGCGCTCCAGTGCATCGGTCTCGGTGGCTGGACCTACACCGGCTACATCGCGCGCTTCGTGCTCGGGGGCGAGGACGTCCCCGGCCTGGGCTTCCGGTTCTCGGACACGCCCAAGCGCGGACCGGATATCCCCGTGGGTGTCGACGGTGTCTACGAGGCCTTCGTGCCGCCCTACTACTCGGACATGCGCGAGGCGGTCGACGGCTTCCTCGAGGCCAAGTGGGCGAACTACGAGAACGACGTTCCCCGGGCCCACAAGGAGCCCGACCGGGTCGCCCAGCTCATCCCGCGTCCGGACGACGAGACGATCGAGCTGGTGAAGGACTACTGCCAGTACGTCCACGAGACCTACGGGCGGTTCCCGGCCTACATCGACCCGATGTACCAGCGCCTCACGTGCCAGGCCCAGCACGTGGACCCGGACTTCTACGAGGAGTACTACCCGCCCGGGGCCGTCACCGAGCAGCACCTGAGGCACTTCGAGCGGTGGCACCCCGACCTCGTCGGGCCGGACGGCAAGCCACCGCTCAGGAAGTAGCCCCTACGGCGAGAAGCTGGGACGCAGCGCCCGCGCACGCTCCATGACGCTCATCGCGGCGTCGGCGGCGCGGGCCACGGGGCTCGGCTTGTACGGCTCGGCGACCGCGCGCTGCAGCATGGCGACCCGCTCCTTGAGCCGGTCGCGCTCCGCCTCCGCGTCGCGCAGGGCCAGGGCGAGACGGTCCCGCTCGGCGCGCAGAGCGTCGCTCTGCCCGCCGTCCCCGCGCTCCGCGCGGATGGCCTCGACGGCGTCGGCGGCGATCAGCGTGCGCTGGGAGCCGGGGCTGCCCACGGTCTCGCCGGGCAGCCTGCCCTTCTTGATGTAGCGCCAGACGGTCCGTTCAGACACTCCGAGTGTCTCGGCGGCCTGGCTCACGGTGAGGGTGTCAGTGGAAGTAGTCATGGCACCCCGGTTCGCCACGGGGCGCCCGACTCCTGTCAGCGGGCGCCCCTGACGGTGCGACGTCAGCTCTGCTTGCGACGGATCAGCATGTTCCACTGACCCTTCTGGACCACCTTGTCGTCCTGGTTGAGGACCTCGATCTCGTAGATCACGAAGCCCTGAGCCGGGTTCTTGTGCTCGCTCTTCTCGCCGATCGTCCGCTTGACGCGGATCGTGTCGCCGAAGAAGACCGCGCCACGGAACTGCCACTCCTTGAGGCCCATGAAGGCCGCCGTGGCGATCTTGGGCTCCATCTGGCCCACCTGGAGGCCGGTCGCGATCGACGCGACCAGCATGCCGTGCGCCACGCGCTGGCCGAACACCGACTCCTCGGCGGCCACCTTGTCGACATGGAACCAGTTGAAGTCCCCGGACAGGCCGCAGAAGTTGACGACGTCGGTCTCGGTGATGGTGCGACCGGACGAGATGGACTCGTCGCCCTCGTTGAGGTCCTCCCAGAGCACGCGCTCTTCAGCCACTCGGATTCTCCTTGCGTCT
>JARFPS010000156.1 GCA_029288175.1 Miltoncostaea sp.
GGATTCTAGTCTCGTGGGCTCGGAGATGTGTATAAGAGTCAGGGTCAGGGCCGCCCGCATGGCGATCGGGTTGGCGTTGTAGCAGTCCTCGATCAGCGTCCCGCCCTCCGGGAGCGGCCACTCCTGCCCGCGCATCGCCGAGAGCTCCGGGTCGATCACCGCACCCGCGGGCGGCTCGTGCCCGAGCGCCCGGCACACGAGAAGCGCCGCGGCGGCGTTTCGGCGCTGCCAGGCCTTTGCCAGGCGCAGGTCGAGCGCCGCGTCCGGCTCGTCACCGAACTCGAGGACGTGGACGCCGCCGGGGAGCGCGGCGACGTGGGGCGCGAGGAGGGGCTCCCCGGCGGGGACGACGGCCGCCCCGCCGGGGCGCAGGGCGGCGATCAGCTCCGCTTTCGCGGCGGCGATGCGCTCGACGGTGCCGAGCAGCTCGAGGTGCACGGGCCCGACGCTCGTGATGCACGCGACGTCCGGCGGGGCGAGCGTCGCGAGCAGGGCGATCTGCCCGGGACCGCGCATCCCCATCTCGACGACGGCAACGTCGAGGCCGTCGGGCAGCGCCAGGAGCGAGAGCGGTACGCCGATCTCGGTGTTGCGATTGCCCGGCGTCCCCTCCGCACGGGCGCCGGCCACGCGGAGCATCGCGACCAGGATGTCCTTGGTCGTCGTCTTGCCGCTCGCCCCGGTGATGCCGACCACCGTGGCGCCGCTGGCCTCCAGCGCCATGCGACCGGCCTCCTGAAGCACCGCCAGGGGATCGTCGGCCACGATCACCGGCTTCCGCAGGGCCTGCATCTCGCCCTCGATCCAGAACCAGGCCGACTCGCCGACCAGGGCCGCGGCGGCGCCTCGGCGCAGGGCCTCCGGGGCGTGCTGACCGCCGTCGGCCGACTCGCCCTGCAGCCCCACGAACAGCGCACCCTCGACGGGGTCCCGCGAGTCGACGAACCCCCCGTCGAAGACGGTGTCGGGCGCGCCCGAGGGCAGCCGGGCGTCCACACGCCGCAGCAGCTCGCTGATCTGAATCCTCATGTCGCCCCCAGAAGGTCGTCCAGCGCCTCGCGGGCCACCACCCGGTCGTCGAACGGCGTGACGGTCCCGTGTCGATCCTGCCCCTGCTCGTGCCCCTTGCCCGCGATGACCACGACGTCCCCCGCCCGTGCGCGACGCACCACCTCCGCGATGGCGCCTCGGCGGTCCTCCTCGACCACGACCTCGGCGGGTCCGCCCCGCGCGCCCGCCATGACCTCCGCGATGATCGCATCCGGGTCCTCGGTGCATGGGTTGTCGGATGTCACCACGGCGACGTCCGCGAGCCGCCGGGCGGCGTCGCCCATCTGCGGACGCTTCCCGCGGTCGCGGTCGCCCCCGCAGCCGAACACGGCGAGCACGCGCCCCTCGCCCGCCAGGCCGCGGGCGGCGACGAGCACGTTCTCGAGCGAGTCCGGCGTGTGCGCGTAGTCGACGATCACCTGAAAGGCCTGGCCCCTGTCCACCGGTTCGAAGCGCCCGGGCACGCCGCGCAGCGCCGCGACCCCCCGGGCGACCGCGTCGTGATCGAGCCGGAGCAGCTCGCCCACGGCCACGACGCCGGCAACGTTGGCGAGGTTGAACTCGCCGCGCAAGGGGCTTTCGAGCTCCAACGGACCGCGCGGCGTCGAGAGGCTCGCACGTATCCCACCGGCGTCCAGCACGGCGGTTCGCACGCGGACCTCCGCATCGGGCGAGCGGCCGTAGCCCAGCGCCCCGGTCTCCTCGACCAACCGGCGCCCGTGGGGATCGTCGAGGTTCGCCGCGCCCGGAGGATCCTCACCCTCGCCCGCGGGGCGGGCGAACAGGCGCCGCTTGGCCTGGAAGTAGTCCTCCAGGTCGTCGTGGTAGTCGAGATGGTCGCGCGTGAGGTTGGTGAACAGCGCCGCCGCGAACCGCGTGCCGGCCACCCGGGACTGAGCCAGCGCGTGCGAGCTGACCTCCATCGCACACGCCGTGTCGCCCGCATCGCGCATGCGGGCCAGCATGCGTTGAAGGTCGACGCTCTCGGGCGTGGTGTGCGACACCGGCTCCACGACGCCGCCGACGCGGGCCTCGATCGTGCCGAGCAGGCCCACGCGGTGCCCCGCGGCCTCCAAGACGGCACCGGCGAGGAAGGCCGAGGTGGTCTTGCCGTTGGTGCCCGTGATGCCCACCACCAGCAGGTCGCCCGAGGGATGGCCGGCCAGCGCATCGGCACACCGGGCCAGCGCGAGGCGGGTGTCGTCGACCACGATCTGGCTGACGGGCAGGTCCAGACGGTGGTCGACCAGCAGGGCTGCCGCGCCGCGCTCGACCCCCTCGGCGGCGAACGCGTGGCCGTCCACGCGCTCCCCGCGCAGGCAGGCGAAGAGCGCGCCCGGCCCCGCGGCGTCGGAGCGGTAGGTCACCTCGTCGACGAGGGGATCGGCGTCGCGCGCGCCGGCGTCGGCCACGCTCGCCCCGTCGAGACGTGCGGCCAGCTCCCTGAGCCTCATGCGGTCGGTGACGCTACCACAGGGGCCCGGCCGTCGATCATGGTTCGATTCGCAGCTTTTGCAGGGAGAACTGGGCGATGTCCTCGAAGGCCGGGGCGGCCACGTCACCGCCGAACCCGCCCCCCGCCGGCTCGTCCACCGCGACCGCGATGAGCAGCTCGGGGCGCTCGGCCGGCAGGTAGCCCACGAACGAGGCGACCAAGAGCGCCGAGTCGTACCGACCGGTCTCGGGGTTGACCTTGTTGGCCGTACCGGTCTTGCCGGCCACGGTGTACCCCTCGACGCCGGCCAGGGAGCCCGTCCCGTCGGGGGCTACGACGCCCCGCAACATGCCGTCCACGGCGTTGGCCGTGCGCGCGCTGATCACCCGCGGCCCGCGGGCGGGGGCTACGTCGTTGGCGCCGATGCGCTCGATGAGGTGCGGCTGCACCCGGTGCCCCCCGTTGGCGATGGTGGCGTAGGCGGCCGCCATCTGGGTGAGGGTCACCGAGACCCCCTGCCCGATGGGGATGTTGAGGATGGAGGTGCCCGACCAGTCCTGGGACGGCAACACCAGCCCGGGGGCCTCGCCGGGGAAGTCCAGCTCCGTCCTCGACCCGAAGCCGAAGCGCTCGATCCAGTGGTTGATGCGCTCGCGACCGCCCTCCTGGCCGTACTTGTCGCCGAACCGCTGCGCGATCAGCACGGTCCCGACGTTGGATGACTTGGCGAGGATCTCGGACACCGGCCACGACACCGCCGGGCGCGGGTGGGCCTCGCCCAGCTCCCGGTCGTAGAGCCTCAGCGTGGGCGGCAGGTTGAAGACCGTCGACGGCTGCACGAGGCCGTCCTCGATCGCTCCGGCGATCGTGACCGCCTTGAAGGTCGAGCCCGGCTCGAAGGTGTCGACGGCGGGGCGGTTCTTCTCGAGCTCGGGGTTGTCGCCGAGCAGGTTCCGCTGGATGTTCGGATCGAAGCCGGGGGTGGAGGCCATCGCGATGATCGCGCCGTCGGACGGACGCATGACCACGGCCGTGGCCGATGCCGCGTCGTAGCGCTCCCGGGTCTCCTCGAGGACACGCTCCGTGCGGTCCTGGATCACGGCGTCCACGGTGAGGCGTGCGCTCTGGCCGGGCACGGCCTCACGATCGACGATCCTGCGAAGGGGGCGGCCGAAGGGGTCGCGCGCCTCCACCCGGTAGCCCGCGGTTCCCGTCAGGTGCTCGTCGAGGCTCGATTCCAGGCCGCTCAGTCCACCGCGCTGGTCATCGACGAGCCCCACCAGCTGCGCGCCGACGCGCCCGCGGGGCAGGAACCGCTCGTAGGTGTCCTCGAGACTGATGCCCGGGATGTTCTTCTCGCGCGCCTCCCGTGCGGCCTGGGGACTGACGTTGCGCGCGAGCACGGCGTAGCCGCCGTCGCCGGACATCAGATCGCGCAGCTCGTCGGGGTCGCTCGACAGGATCGGCGCAAGCGTCTCCGCGGCCTCGGTGGCGTCGGGCACGAGGTACGGGGTGGCCACGATGTTGACGGCGGGACGGTCCTGCACGAGCCGGCTGCCGTCGCTGGCCAGGATTGCTCCGCGCGGGGCGGGCACCTCGGCCGAGCGCCGCTGCTGGTCCTGGGCCAGGGCCGACAGCTCGCCGGCCTTGACCGTGCCGAGGAACGCGGCGCGAGCGCCGAGCACCCCCATGACGGCGACCACCAGCAGCACGATCAGCTGAAGCCGCCTCCGGCGGAGCTTGGGGCCGGCCCCCGAGCGAGGGGGTCGGCGGCGCCCGCGCCGGCGCTCGCTCACGGACCCGCCGCGGCGGGCGCCCTGAGTCGCACGACCTGGTCGTTGGGAGCCGGGACCATGCCGAGGCGCGCCTGCGCGTCGTCGATGACCTGGCTGTTGCGCTGCTCGAGCTGCCCCTGAAGGCGAACGTTGTCCGACTCGACGGCACGCGACTGCTCGAGAACGGCCCCCGTCTGGGCCGTCACGTTGAGCTTGGCCACGTTGATCCAGACGATCCCGCCCAGAAGCGCCGCGATCAGCGGCACCGCGAGAAGGCCCATGCGGCCGAGCGCCGGGCGGCGGCGGCCCGGAGGACCGTCGGGCACCGGCTTCAGTGCAGGCCGCTTGGCGCGCCCGCGGCGGTCCTCGCGCGGGGGCGTGGACATGGGCTGTCTCTTATACACATCTCCGAGCCCACGAGACTGGATCTGGCATCGCG
>JARFPS010000113.1 GCA_029288175.1 Miltoncostaea sp.
GCGCCAGCAGGGAGGCCACGTGCTCGCGCCCCTCCTCTCCCGACAGCCGACCCTCGACGAACGCGGACACCACACGACGTCGCAGCGCGTCGAGCCCCAGGGGCTCGCCGGCCAGCAGCGCGCGCACCTCCTCGACGACGACCGCGTACTCGGCCGGGCCCGTGCCCGCGCACGCGCCGCCGCACCGCTCGACCGCCACGCCGTCGGCGTCGCAGTGCGGATGGCACCGCCGCAGCGGAAACACCTCGTGCAGCGCGTCGAGGCCGCGCCGCAGGGTTCGGTCCGAACGGACCGGCCCCGCGTAGAAGCCGCCGTCGCGGTGGAGCGAGGTGGAGTAGACGCGCGGGTACGGCTCGCCCAGCGTGAGCTTCACGTAACGGCCCGGCGCGCCGACGCCGCGCTTGTTGCAGGGCGGACGGAGAGTGCGCAGCAGCTCGCTCTCGCGCAGCAGCGCCTCGAGCTCCGAGCCGCACACCTCGTGGTCCACCGTCTCCAGGCGGTCGAGCGCGCGGGCCACCAATCGCCCGTGCTTGGGCCCGGGGCCGAAGTACGAGCGCACCCGACGCCGCAGGTTGGCCGCCTTGCCGATGTAGAGCACCTGGCC
Source organism: Miltoncostaea sp. (assembly GCA_029288175.1). GTDB lineage: Bacteria > Actinomycetota > Thermoleophilia > Miltoncostaeales > Miltoncostaeaceae > JARFPS01. The sequence continues at coordinate 605 of JARFPS010000113.1, forward strand.
GCGGCGGTCGCGCATCAGATACACGCCGGGATCGGAGGGCAGGTCCTCGGCGAGCGCCAGCTTGTAGGCGTTGCGCGGGCCCGGCGGCCCCCCGAGCGCCACGGCGCGCTCCAGCGTGGAGACCCCGCGCTCGGCGAGGATGTCGACGAAGTGCGGCAGCAGCTCGGCCGTGGCCTCGGCGTCGGGCAGCGCGCGGTGGTTGGGCCGGATGGAGGTGTCGGCCCAGCGCGCCAGGGTGGCCAGGTCGTGGCGCTCGACGCGGCGCCCCAGCAGCCGCCGCGCGAGCACGAGGGTGTCGAGCCAGGGCTGACGGAAGTACCGCCCGCTCAGGCGCCGCCGCTCGTAGTTGAGAAAGCGGAGGTCGAAGGGCGCGTTGTGCGCCACCAGCACATCCTCGCCCGCGAACTCGCAGAATGCGGGCAGCGCCTCGTCGATGGGCGGGGCGTCGGCCACCATGTCGTCGTCGATGCCGGTGAGCTCGCGCACCACCTCCGGCATGGGTCGCTCGGGATTGACCAGCGTGGAGAACCGCTCCACGACGCGCAGGCCGCGCACGCGCACCGCTCCGATCTCGGTGATCTTCGCGCGGCCGGGCGCGCCGCCCGTGGTCTCGAGGTCGACCACGCAGAACCGCGCGTCGGCCAGGTCCGCGTCGCGCCACCCCTCGGGGGCGAAACCCACCGTGTCGCTGCCGTGCCAGGCCAGGCGCGGATCGGACTCCACGATCTCCGCGACGAGCCGGCGCTGCAGCCGCGGCGGGCAGCCCCGCAGGCGCAGCAGCTGCGAGGCCACGTGGCCGACCTCCATGGGGCGGCCACGGCGCTCGATGAGCCGCAGCAGCCGGTCACCGAGCGAGTCCTCCCGCTCGGCCCCGGGCTGTGGTCGGGGCAGGGAGAGGCTCAGTTGCGCGTGCGTGGTCACCGAGGCGCGACTATAGAGCCGCCCCCCGCCGTCATTCCCCGCTACGAGCAGGGACTATTGGTCGGCCTCTATCGCCGGGCCGCGGCCGTCCGATCCGGCGCCTGCGCGCTGCCCACCTTCCCGGGCAGCCCCGCCTGGCGCAGCTGTGCCCGCATCTCCTTGGCGTTGGCCAGGAAGATGAACTGGCCGGTCACGACGTGGAAGACCTTCCTGTCGAGCCGCGGGTGGAGGCGTGGGCGGACCACCGCGTCGAACCCCAGCCGCTTCGCGCGCCGCACCCGCTTGATCGCGACCGAACGCCGGGCGAAGACGCCGGCCGTCACCCAGTAGCGGATGGTCAGCGGCTCCACCCGCGCGGGCCTGGGCGTCGGCGCGGACGGGTCCTCCTCGCGCACGTAGCGCTCGATGCCCGCGCCCGCTCCCTCCACGACCTGCTGCCGGAAGTCCGAGCTGGCCAGCAGCAGCGCTTCGTCGGGGTTCGACAGGAACGCGCCCTCGAGGAGGATCGCCGGCATGCTCGTCCGCTTCAGGACGAAGAAGCCCGCCGTCTTGACACCGCGGTCGGGCAGGCCGAGGCGGAACACCACCTCCTCGTGCACCAGCCGGGCCAGTCGGCGTGCGGGCGCGCCGGAGGCGTAGAAGTGGAAGGTCTCGGTGCCGCGCGAGGTCGCGCGGAAGGCGTTGGCATGAAGCGAGATGAAGATCGACTCACGCCCCCGCGCGGCCTGTGCGGCGCGGTTGGCCAGGCGCACCCGGTCGCGCAGATCGCGCGACACGCCTCGGAAGGGAAGATCACCCCCGGCGAGGTCCGTCGTCCGGGTCATCACCGTCGGGTAGCCCCGCCCCACCAGATAGCCCTGCAGGCGGACCGCGAGGTCGAGGTTGACGTCCTTTTCGTAGATGCGCGTGCGGCCGCGGCCGTCGCGGCGCGGCGGCAGTCCGGTCTCGGTGCCGTCGGGAAGCGTGCCCACGGCGCCCGTGTCCTTTCCGCCGTGGCCGGGATCGATGATGACCAGCGGCAGGGCCGCCGGGTCGGGGGCGAGCTCCTCGCCCGGGCCGGGGACGGGAGCCTCCTGGGCGTGGGCGAGGCCCGCGGCGCCGAGCGCCAGCGCGGCCATCGCCGCGGTGAGCGCCCCGCGCATCACGGTGACGGCACCACCGTGACCGGGATGTCCTGGCGGGTGAGCGGCGCCGAGAAGTCGTACGCCGAGCCGATCGGCTCGGGGGTGGCGCCCTCGACCACGATCAGCACGCCGTCCACGTTGTCGAACTCGGTGGCCGTGAAGACGATCGGCCCGAGGAGGGCCGCTTCCGCCGCCGAGCCCCCGGAGGGGTAGAAGTCGACGAACTGGCGCGACAGGTCGATGGTGGCCACACCGCCCTCGGCGCGCACGGAGCGAACCGTGGTGTCGAAGGGCAGCGCGGCCGGCTGGCCGGCGGATGCCGGCGGGTCGGCCAACGCCTCGATCGCGCTCACCAGCGGCACGCCGCCCTGGGTGTCGAGTTGCACCGGCACCAGGTCGCCTTGATCGTCTGCCAGATAGATGGTGACCACCTCCGTGGACGGGGGCTCCGGCGCCGCTGCCGTCGTCGTGCCGGGCGCCGGGGTGGAGGTCATATCGGAGGTGGTGGCCGGAGGTGGAGCGATCCGGGTCGATGAGGTGGTCTCGATCGGAGTCGACGAGGTGGGCTGCGCGTCGTCGTCGTCGGCGCAGGCGGCCAGTCCCACGCCGATCGTGGCGGTCACCAAGGCCGCGGCGACGACGCCTCCGCGGCGTGGATGCTGAAGGAACCTCAAACCACCCTCCCCCGTCGTGGCCGCACGCCCTTCGACACCCACCCAGAGCGTCCTTCCGGGCGCCCCATACGGGGGATCTTTCGACCGCCGCGGTTCTCGTCGACCGTTGTGGCGGATAGGGTGCCGAAGCTCAGTTCCATGCGGTTGACGAGGTGTCCCCGTTCGCGGTTTCGTCGTTTTGAGCGAGGTTCGGCCACGGGTCGTCGGGAGCCGGCGCGCGCCGTTCGCCGCGCTGATCCTCTTCCTGTGCCTGATCCTGGCCTTCGCGCCCGCCGCGCTGGGTCAGGAGCCGACGCCCGATCCGGCGATTCCCGCGACCCAGCAGGCCGAGGGCGAGGTCGCGCCGCCCGCGGAAGAGCCGCCCGTCGAGGAGCCGCCGGTGGGCGAGCCACCCGCGGAAGAGCCGCCCGTCGAGGAGCCGCCCGTCGAGGAGCCGCCGGTGGAAGAGCCCCCTGTGGAGGAGCCGCCCGTCGCCGAAGAGCCGAGCGAGCAGGAGGTCGTGCCGCCCCCGCCGCCCGAGGAGCCCCCGACGACGATCGTCGAGGAGATCGTCCTGGTGGAGGTCGTCACCCCGGTGCTGCCGCAGCCCGACGTCCCGGCCCCCGCCCGCGACGGCGCCGTCCTGCTGAGCAGCAAGCGCGTCGCCGTGGCGCCCGCCGGGCCCGACACCCCGGCGCCGCTCGCCCCTGTCTCTTATAC
>JARFPS010000158.1 GCA_029288175.1 Miltoncostaea sp.
CGCCTCGGGATCGAGCCCGTAGCCGACGGGCTCGATGTCGCAGAAGACCGGGGTGGCGCCCACGCGGGCGATCGCCTCGGCGGTGGCGTAGAAGGTGTACGGCGTGGTGATGACCTCGTCCCCGGGACCGACGTCCAGGGCATCGAGCGCGATGACCAGGGCGTCGGTGCCGTTGGCCACCCCGACGCAGTGTCGCCCCCCCAAGCGCTCGCCCACCGCCTCCTCCAGCGCGGCGACGTTCGGCCCGAGGATGAAGCGGCCGGTGTCGAGCACCTCCGCGATGGCGGCGTCGACCTCGCTGCGAAGCGGCCCGTACTGGGCCCGGATGTCCATGAGCGGAACGGCCATATCCTGAGGCGCCCGACCGCGTGAGGCGGTGCCGAGCGGCGCGGAACCCTATCAGCGCTCCTCGCCGGCCAGGGACGGGGCCGACGCGCTGCCGGACTCGGGGCCGGCCGCGTCCGCCACCGGGAGCGTCACGCGGATCTCGGTGCCATAGCCCTCGCGCGAGTACGCCTCGACGCTCCCCCCGAAGCGCTCGGCGATGTGCTTGACGATCGACAGGCCGAGGCCCGTCCCGCCCAGTTCGCGCGAGCGGCTGGGATCGGCGCGATAGAAGCGCTCGAACACGTGTGGAAGGTGCCGCTCGGCGATCCCGAGCCCGTCGTCCGACACCGTCAGGGTCAGCTCGGCCGGGCCGCGGCGCACCAGCACGCGGGCGACGGCGCCCCGCCCGGCGTAGCGCGCGGCGTTCTGGACGAGGTTGCGCACCAGCGTGCGAGCCATGGCGGCGGTGATCGGCACGGGGGCGGACTCCGGAACGTCCATCGTCACGCCGACCCCCTGCGCGCGGGCGAAGTCGTCGGTCTCCTCCACCGCCTCGACCACGGCGTCCGAGAGGTCGCACCCGCTCTCGGCGGGGAGGCCGTGCCCCGCCTCGAGCTCCGACAGCAGCAGCACATCCACCAGGATCGCCTCCAGGCGCCGCGCCTCACGGGCCGCCCTGTCGACCATCCGGGCCCGCTCCGCCGCGTCCATCGCGCCGTCCTCCAGAGCCTCCAGCAGACCCCTCAGGCCGGTCAGCGGCGACCGCAGCTCGTGCGAGACGTTGGCCACAAACTGGCTCCGGAGCTCGCGATAGGCGACGGCCTCGGTGAGGTCGGCGAACACGAGCGTGGCCTCCCGACCCTCCGCCCCCTCGTGCGCCTCCACCGTCACGCGGAAGGTCCGGCGCTCCTCGCCGAAGAGGCGCACCTCGACCGTCCGGGTCCCGCCGCCCGCCAGCGCCCGGGCGACGACCTCGCCGAGCTCGTAGGAGCCGAACGCCGCGGCCAGGGTCTCGCCGGCCTCGACGTCGGGGAAGGTCTCGCCCAGCGTGGCCGTCATCGCGACCAGGCGCTGATCGGCGTCGACGCGGGCCGCCGTCAACGGCAGGCGGCGAAACCCCTCGTCGGCGGCGGCCTCGGCGCCTTCGGCGCGGGCCAGCGCCTCATCGCGCCGGAGCTCGGCCGATGCCGCGCGGGCCTGCGAGCGCCGCAAGGACAGGAGCGCCCCCAGGGCGAAGGCAATGGCCAGGGTGAGGATGACGACGAAGACCAACGTCATAGGCCGACGGCTCGCGCCGTCGGCCTCCGATGATGTCAGAGGTCGCCCGGGGCGCTTGGGCCCACGGGGCGGTTCTGTTTGCCTGCGCCACTCAATGTTGCGCTCCGCCGCCCTCACCGCCGCCGTCGCGGCCCTCGCGATCCCCGGCACCGGGGCGGGGGCCACGGCCTTCTCGCCGGCGGGCGAGCCGCCGGTGTCGCCGGTCGTGCCGGGCGTGATCGTCGAGCGCCAGGAGCGCCCCGGGCCCCAGGTCGTCCACGTCGTGCGCATCCGCCAGGACCCGCGGCTGTCGGTGGCGCCCCGGCTGGTCGAGGGCTCGCCGCTGTCGCGCGGCTCGCTGCGCGGCATGGTCGACGGCGGTGCCGCCGAGGGCATCGTGGCCGCCGTCAACGGCGACTTCTTCAACTTCACGTCGGGCTACCCGAGCGGCGTGCTCTTCCCCGGCCAGCGACTGGTCTCGGAGCCCGAGCCCAGCCGCTCGGCGCTCATCGTGACCCCGGGACCGGCCCTGGCGGTGGAGCGCCTGGCGCTCAACGGGCAGTGGCAGCCCTTCGACGCGCGCTCCGGCGAGAGCGGGAGGGTGCGCAAGTTCCAGGGCGTCAACCGGCCGCTCGAGACCGGCGCGGAGGTCGTGCTCTACACGCCGGCGCTCGGGCAGGCGACCACCCCGTCCGGCGACGGATCGCGCTTCGAGATCCGCGTGCGCCGCGACGCACCCGGTCGAGTGCTGCCGAACGTGCCGTTCACCGGCACGGTGATCGGCCGGCGCGCGGGCGGCGGTAGCACGATCGGCGCCAACCACGTGGTGCTGACGGGCTCGGGGAGTCAGGGCGCGCGACTGGCGTCGGAGCTACCCCTGGGATCGAAGATCAGCCTCTTCCCGGCCATCGAGGGACTGCCCGAGGACGCGGTCGCCGCTCTGGGCGGCGGGCCCGTCCTGGTGCGCGACGGCAGGGCCGTCGTCGCGGCCGGCGAGGGCTTCTCGACGTCGCAGCTCACCTCGAGGACCTCGCGCACCGCCATCGGCCAGCGGCCGAACGGCGCCATCATCCTGGTGCTCGCCGAGGGCCCCTCGCAGGGCTCGCGCGGCGTCACCGCGGGAGAACAGGCGCAGCTGCTCCAGGAGCTGGGCGCGCGCACCGCCATCGCCATGGACGCGGGCGGCAGCGCCCAGCTAGCGCTCGTCGACCGTCTTCTGCCCTCCGGCGCCACGCGGAGCGTCACGGATGCCTTCGCGGTCTCCTATCGCGGGGTGCAGCTCCCACCGCTCCCGGCCCGCATCTCGCCCAACGGCGACGGCGTGGACGATGCCGCGACCACGACGGCACGAGCCCCGGTGGCCGGACGACTGCGGCTGACCGTGGCGAAGCGCAACGGCGGGTCGCGACGGCAGCTTCGCAACCGCCCCTTGGGGCCCGGGTCGCTCGCGACGTCGCTCAGCCCCCGCGCCCTGGGGCTCCAGGACGGCATCTACGTCGTGCGCGCGCGCTTCGAGCCCTTCGACGGCAGCCCGGCCAGCGAGCAGACGCGCCGGGTCATCGTCGATCGCACCCTCTCGCACCTGACCACGCGGCCCTTCACGCGCCGCAAGCGGCCGCAGGTCGACACCCGCTTCCGGCTCACCCGACCCGCGCGGGTCACGGTGCGCGTCCTGGACGCCGCGGGCGAGCCGCTGCGCACCCTCGTGCGCGGCAAGGTGCTGCGCGCCGGGCGGCACCGCGTCACCTGGAACCGCCGGGCGAAGGGGATCACCATCAGCGGCACCGTCACGATCCAGGTGGAGGCCCGAAACCGCTTCGGGCGCAGCGGACTGCAGGACACGCTCACCCTCAAACGCCCGGCGAGCCCGCTCACGCAGGAGCTTCGCCGGCTGTTCGGACTCGCCCGCGGCTAGCGCAGCCCCGTCGCGGCCACCACGAGCACCACGGCCCCGAGGGCGCACCGGTAGATGACGAAGGGCAGGAACGTGTGGTTGCGGACGTACTTCAGCAGGAAGGCGATCGCAAACAGGCCAACGACCGTCGAGGTGATGATGCCGGCCGCGAACGGGGCGGCGGCGCCGTCCGGAAGGCCGTCCCCGGCGACGAACGTGTCGTAGGACTTGAAGAGCACGGCGCCCGCGACGACCGGCACCGACATGAGGAACGAGAAGCGCGCGGCCGCCTCGCGGCGGAGCTTGAGCACCCGGCCCGCCGTCATGGTGATCCCCGAGCGCGAGGTCCCGGGGATGAGCGCCAACACCTGGGCGAAGCCGATGAACAGGGCCTCCCTGCCATTGAGCGTCTCCATGACGCGCTCGGACGCGAAGAAGCGGTCGGCGACCCACAGCAGGAGGCCGAAGGCGATCAGCTGGATGCCGACGGCCACCGGGTCGCTCAACGGCCCCTCGAACGTGTCCGCGAACGCGGCCCCGACGAGCGCGGCCGGGATGCTGGCCAGGATCAGGTACCACGGAAGGCGATCCTCGAACGTCTCGAAGGTGCGGGTGCGGAGCGTCCGCCACGCCGAGGCGACGATCGACACGAGATCGCGCCAGAAGTAGATGACCACGCCGAAGAGCGTGCCGAGATGCACGGCGACGTCGAAGGTCTTGCTGGCCGACGCGTCGCCGCCGGGGTCGGGCCAGTCGAACAGCCACGGCACCACCACGAGGTGCCCGGAGCTGGAGATGGGCAAAGGCTCGGACAGCCCCTGCACGATGCCGAGGACCGCCGCCTGCCAGGTCTCGAGTTGATCCACTACCGGCCGACTACACCTGGAGAATGGGGCGACGGCGACATCGAGCGGGGAGCGTAGCGGTGAAGCATCTACGGCACTATCGACGGAGGGCCCTCGCCACGACAGCCCTCGTGGCCGGTCTGGCGGTCGCCGGGGCGGGCTGCTCCGTCTCGATCGGCGACACGACACTCGACACCGACAAACTCGAGGACGAGATCCGCACCTCGGTGCAGCAGCGGCTCGAGGAGTCGACGGGTATCTCCGTCGACTGCCCGTCGGACGTCGACGCGGAGGAGGGCGATGTGTTCCGCTGCACGCTCACCACGCCGGACGGCGAGAAGCGCGAGGTCGTCGTGCGTCAGACCGACGACGACGGCAACGTGCGATGGGAGGTCGAGGGCCCCTAGGC
>JARFPS010000210.1 GCA_029288175.1 Miltoncostaea sp.
GTGTATAAGAGACAGCTGTGAGCGCCCGCCGAGCCGCGGCGGCGAGGATCACAGGCCCCTCGGCGGCGACGCGCTCGACCAGTTCGCGCTCCTCCTCGATCCCGCGAATCGCGACGAGGCTCTCCAGGGCCTTCGCGCCGACGTAGGGATCGGGAGGATCGTCGACCACCCGCCTGAGTGCGTGAACGGCCGAGCGAGCACGCCGCCGGCCCAGTGCCCGTGCGGCGATCATGGCCCGATCCGGATCGGGGTGGCGCAGGGTCCAGACGAGGAGGTCGTCGAACGAGAGACCATCGGGAGGAGCGATCTCGCCACCGCAGTGACGACACCGGCCCCCGGGCCGGTCGTTGCGCCTGTAGCAACGAAAGCACGCGTAGAGGTCTCGGATCCTGGGCGTCGCCATGCGCGCTGAGTCTCCCATCCTCCGCGCGCGCGGCGCTCCACCGTCCAGGGGCCGGGATGCCTCAGTGGTGCCGGGATCCCACATGGCGAGGGGTTACGAGAGAGAGGCGACGCCGGGATTCGAACCCGGGAATAACGGTTTTGCAGACCGCCGCGTTAGCCAGCTTCGCCACGTCGCCACAGCGTGCGAGCGAGAGAGCGGATGATGGGACTCGAACCCACGACCTTCTGCATGGCAAGCAGACGCTCTAGCCAACTGAGCTACATCCGCGAGGTCCGGGAACTCTAGCAGCGGCTCACGGGGCGACCGCGGTGCGCCCGGATCAGATCGGCGCGAGCGCCGTCCAGGGGTCGGAGCCGCGCTCGGTGAAGCCGACGGCCACGCCCGAGGAGGTCAGCGCGGCCGCCAGCCCCTCCGACCAGACGCGCATGGCGTGCCCCTCCACGTCGGCGTGCGGCAGATCGACCAGGGGCAGATCGCCGGCGCGATCGGCATCGTGGTACTTCAGATCGCCCGTGATGTAGGCGTCGACGCCGGCCTTGCGGGCGGCGTCGATCAGGCCGGCTCCCGAGCCGGTGCAGCACGCCACGGTCTCCACCGTGGAGTCGGCGTCGCCGGTCCGCCGCGCCAGCGCCGCGCCGAACGCCTGCCGGGCCACCTCGGCGATTGCGCCCAGGGTTGTGGGCGCCACCCGGCCCACGCGCCCCAGGCCGGCACCGTCCAGCTCGGCGGGCACCAGCGGCCGGGCGTCGGTCATGCCCAGCGCCGCGGCCATGATGTCGTTGAGTCCGCCCGGGGCCGCGTCGAGATTGGTGTGCGCGGCGATGACGGCGATGCCCGCCTCGGCGGCCTCGAGCACGCGGGCCGTGGAGGGCTCGACATCGGTCACGGCCGCGGCCGAGGGGAAGATCGGCGGGTGGTGGGTCACGATCGCCTGGGCACCGCGCCCCACGGCCTCCTCGACCGTCTGGGCCCGGAGATCGAGCGCGATGAGCACGCGGTCGACCGACCGGTCGGCGCGACCCACCAGCAAGCCGACGTTGTCCCACTCCTCGGCCAGGGCCTCCGGCGCGAGGGAGCCGACGGCTTCCCGGAGTCCGGCGACCGTCATCGCCATGTCGCCCGCCTCAGGCCGCAGCCTCCTCGGCGCCACGGCCCTGGGCGGCGATGGCGTCGGCAAGGTGGGCCGGCACCTCCTGATAGCGCAGGAACTCCATGTGGTATTCGCCTCGGCCGTGGGTCATCGCGCGGAGGTCCGGAGCGTAGCCGAGCATCTCCGCCATCGGCACCTCGGCGCGGATGGTCTCGCCGGCCGCCCCGCCCTCCATGCCGAGCGGGTGCCCCCTGCGAGAGTTCAGATCGCCCATCACGTCGCCGACGTAGTCGTTCGGCACCGTGACCTCGGCGGTCATGATCGGCTCCAGCAACACCGGCTTGGCCTTGGCCACGGCCGCTCTCATGCCGAGCGAGCCGGCGATCTTGAAGGCCATCTCCGACGAGTCGACCGCGTGGTGCTTACCGTCGTAGACCGTGACCCGCACGTCGACCAGCGGGTAACCGGCCAGCTCGCCGACCTCCATCGCCTCGACCACGCCCTTCTCGACCGCCGGGATGAAGGGGCGCGGGATGGCCCCGCCCACGATCTTGTCGACGAACTCGAAGCCCTTCCCGCGGGGCAGCGGCTCGACCCTGAGCCAGCAGTCGCCGAACTGCCCGCGACCGCCGCTCTGCTTCTTGTGCGTGCCCTCGGCCTCGGCCGTGGTGGTGACGGTCTCGAGATAGGGCACCCGCGGCGGACGCAGCTCGATCTCGACACCGAAGCGCTCGCGCACGCGCTCGGCGATGACCTCGACGTGCATCTGGGACAGTCCGCCGAGGATGAGCTCGCCGGTCTTCTCGTCCCGGCCGAAGGCCAGGGACGGGTCCTCCTCGGTCATGCGTCGCAGCGAGGCGTTCATCTTGTCCTCGTCCGCCTGGTCGGCCGCCGCGACGGCGAAGGTCATGACCGCCTCCGGATAGATGACGGCCGGCAGCGAGAGCAGCGGCCCGTCGGTCAGCGCGTCGCCCGTCTGGACCGCCTTGAGCTTGGCCACCGCGCCGATGTCGCCGGGACCGATGGCATCCACGGCCACGTGCTCCTTGCCCTGCAGGGTGAAGAGCTGGCCCACTCGCTCGCGGTCGCCGGTGCGCGCGTCGGTGACCTGCGTGTCGGGCGGCAGGGCGCCGGATACGACGCGCAGGAGGTTGACGCGGCCGCTGAACTGATCCGCCAGCGTCTTGAAGACCGACACCACCAGCGGGCCGTCCTCGTCGGGCACCAGGACGGTCTCGGCGCCCTCGGGGTCGACGGCCGTCCGGCTGTACTCGGTCGGCGCCGGCAAGGCCTCCACGATCAGGTCGAGCACGCGGTCCGCTCCCGCGCCACCGACGGTCGGCGCAGCGCACAGCACGGGGCAGACCGAGCCGGCGGCCGCGCCGGCGACGATCGCCGCGATCAGCTCGTCGGTGGTGATCTCGGCGCCCTCGAGGTACTTCTCGATCAGGTCGTCGTCGGCCTCGGCCACCACGTCGAACATGGCGTCGCGCGCGGCCTGGGCCGCCTCCATGAAGTCGGCGGGGATCTCCCCGGTGTCGCCCGCCGGATCGACGCCGTCGTAGGTCGTGGCCGTCATCGAGACGAGGTTGATGAGGCCGGCGAAACGGTCGCCCTCCCCCATCGGCATCTGGATGGCGACGGCTCCCGGGATCAGCTCACGCAGGGCGGTCATCGCACCCTCGAAATCGGCGCGCTCCCGCTCGACCATGGTGATGACGGCCGCCAGGCCGAGACCCATCTCCCGCGACCGGGCCAGCAGGCGCTCGGTCTGCACCTCGACGCCGGCGGTCGCGTTCACGGCGAACAGGGCCGACTCGACGGCCGACAGCGAGCCGAGGGTGTCGGCGACGAACGAGGGCTCGCCGGGCGTGTCGAGCAGGTTGATCTTCGTCCCCTGCCACTCCGTGTGGCAGAGCGACGCGGCGATGCTGGTAGCGCGCCGCTGCTCGTCGGGGTCCCAATCCGACACGGTGGTGCCCTCCGGCACCGACCCCAGGCGCGAGGTGGCTCCCGAGGCGAACAACATGGCCTCGACCAGGCTGGTCTTACCGCTCCCGCGATGTCCGACGATCGCGACGTTGCGAATCGTGGAGGGGTCTCGGTAGGCCATGGCTTGTGCCTTTCCTCACATATGTGCCGGGGGTCGAGTCTACCCCGGCCGCCCCTTGGGACGCACCCCCCGATTCAGGGGTTGACCGCGCCGCACGGGCAGGCTCAGGCCGCCGTGCTGCTGGGCTGCCCGAAGTCCACGTCGGCCCCGCCCCGCACGCTGCCGCGCAGTCGCAGCACCGCCTTGGTGTGCAGCTGGCTCACGCGGCTCTCGGTGACGCCGAGGACGTCGCCGATCTCGCGAAGCGTCAGCCCGTCGTAGTAGTAGAGGGCCACGACGATCTTCTCGCGCTCGGGAAGACGCGCGATCGACTCGCTCAGAGCCTCGTAGGTCTCACTGCTGTCGAGGATCCTTGCGGGGTCGGGGGCGCCGTCGTCGCCGATCGTGTCGATGAGCGAGGCCGACTCGCGCTCGGAGCCCGCGGCCCACATCTCATCCAGGGCCACCACCGACGACGTCGAGATCTGGCGGAGCGCGTCGTGCAACTCGGTCGTGTCGATCTCGAGCGCGGCGGCCAACTCCTCGTCGGTGGGCGCCCGGCGCAGCCGGTGCTCCAGCTCGGCCGAGCGGCGCTCGATCTCGCGCGCCATGGCGCGCACGGAGCGCGGCACCCAGTCCTGGTTGCGCAGCTCGTCGATGATCGCGCCGCGGATACGCGACACCGCGAAGGTCTCGAACCGCACGCCCCGCTCGGGCTCGTATCGCTCCACGGCTCCGATCAGGCCGACGAGTCCGTAGGAGATCAGGTCGGCCTCCTCGACGTGACTGGGAAGCCCGGCCCCGAGCCGGCCCGCCACGAACTTCACCAGGGGAGCGTAGGTGAGGATCAGGCGCTCGCGCGCGGCGGCATCGCGGCTGTCATGAAAGGCACGCCACAATGCCCGGAGCTCCTCCTCGCCCCGCGCGGCGCCTCCCTGCATGTCAGCTTCGATACTCAAGATTCGAGCAGCCGGTACCCGCCTCCCGCGAAAAGGCTACCGAGCGGGCTCGGCCGCCCAACCGGTCCGTGGCAAAAAATCGCAATTTGCAGAAATTCATACGGACAGCGAGACGCCGGATCTGGCCCATTCCGTGGGTCCCCCGAACTCCGCGGCGGCGACCTCGACCGCCCGCCCGGCGTCGTGCTCGGGCATGACGTGGGTCAGTGCGAGGCGGCCGACCCCGGCCCGGCGGGCCATGCCGCCCGCCATCTCGGCGTTCAGATGGGGCACGCCCCCCGGCACCGCATCGGCGCCGAACGCGCACTCGGTGACGAGCAGGTCGCATCCACGCGCCAGGTCCACCAGCGCGTCGGAGGGCGCGCAGTCGGCGCCGTAGCAGAGCGAACCCGACGGCCCGTCCACCCGGACCGCATAGGTCGGATCGAGGTGCGGCACCTGGCGCAGGGTCAGGCGGAGCCCACCCACGTCGCGATCGACCCCTCCGGGCGGGATCTCCTCGAACGTGAGGCCCGGCTCCCAGGCGTCCTCGCCGGCGAAGCCGGCCAGCAGTGCCCGCAGGCCGGGCGGGCCGAGCACCGGGACGTGCCCTCCACGGCCGGGACCCCAGGCCATGTAGACACGCAGCGCCAGCAGGTCGACCACATGATCGGCGTGCAGGTGGCTGATCACGATGAGGTCGAGATGCTCGGGGCGCTGCACGCCCGTCAGGACGTTCAGGGCGCCGGCCCCCAGATCCAGCAGCACGGCCGCACCGCCTCCGCGCACCAGATGGCAGCTCTGCGCCTCGTCGGGGCGCCCGTACGCGGCGCCGGCCCCGATCGGCAACAGTTCCAGCGGACGCTCGTTCGCGGCGGACACCAAGGCCCATGGTATACCGGTGCCCATGCGCCGAATCGCCCTGTTGCTCGTGATCCTCGCGGCCGTCGTCGCCATCGGCACCGCCTGCGGCGCCGATGGGAGCGATGCGACGCTGGAGCTCCCCGCGGACGAGGCGCTGGCCCGCTCGGCCGAAGCGCTGGCCGCCACCGACTCCTTCCGCGTGGCCTTCGAGGGCGAGGTCGGCGTCGAGGGCGAGGGACTCGACATCGCGGCGCTCGACTCGCTGCCCACCGAGCAGACGGCCTTCGAGGGTGAGGGCGCCGTGGACCGCCCCGACCGGGCGCGGATCGACGTGGACATCGACGTCGGCCCGATCGCGCTCCCGGCCACCGTGGTCCGCGTGGGCGACGACGTCTTCGTGGAAGCGTTCGGGCAGAGCACCCGGGTCGACGTGCCGGCCGGGCAGGCCCGCCTGCTGGACCCCGCGGCGCTGGCCGAAGCCGCGCTCGGCTGGATCGAGGACCCCGTGGAGGCCGGATCGGAGTCGCGCGACGGCGTGGAGACGGTGCGCATCGAGGGCTCCGTCGACGGCGAGGCGCTGTCGTCCGCGCTCGGCGGGATCGTGGGCGAGGCCGGCCTGTCCGAGGCGGTCAGCCAGGGCGAGGTGGTGGTGTGGATCGGCGTCGAGGATCTGCTGCCGCGCCGCATCGAGGTCGACTACACGGCGACCGCGGAGCGGGCGGACACCGGCGGATCGGTGTCGCTGACGCTCGAGGCGGACCTCTTCGACTACGGCGACGAGGTCACCATCGAAGCCCCCGAGGGTGCGACGCCCCTCGACCTGGACGACCTCCCGGGGCTGCTCGGCTCCTAGGAGCCGCCGGCCCGGGCGTCGTCGAGTTCCTCGACGTGCGCCACGTTCCGATGGTCGAAGTCGTCGTCGCCGTAGGGCTCGTCGAGGAACGCCTCCACGATCTCCCTGCCCACGGCGCCACTGGTCGCCCGCAGCGACATGACCAGCACGTTCGCATGGTTGTACTTGCGCGCCAGGCGGGCCGTGGCCGCATCGCCGCACAGCGCCGCGCGGACCCCCTGAACCTTGTTGGCCGCGATGGCGGCCCCGGTGCCGGACCAGCAGAACAGCACGGCGGCCTCGCTCCGCCCCTCTGCCACCTCGCGGCCCAGGGCGGCGCTCACCTCCGCCCACTCCTCGGATCCACCCGCCAGCGGACCGAGCGGCGCCACGTCGTGGCCGGCCGCGCTCAGGGCCTCGCTCACCTCGTCGGTGAGGGTTGTGGCCTCGTCGGATGCGATGGCGATGCGCATGGGTGGTCGGCTCCCTCGATCGTGGACCCACCTAAGATAGAGGGGTGATCATTCGCGGAGGAACATTCGGGCCGGTCGCCACCAACACCTACGTGGTGGCCGACAAGCAGGGCGGCGAGGCGATCATCGTCGACCCCGCGGCGGGCGGCAGTCAGTGGGTCCAGGAGACCCTCAGCCGCCTCGACGCGACCCCCATCGCCGTCTTCGACACCCACGGACACTGGGACCATGTGGTCGAGAACCACGTCTGGGCCGACCGGGGCCTGCCCATCTGGGCGCCAGAGGCCGACCTGGAGTGGGTGCGCGCGCCCGCCCCGTTCAACCCCGCGCTGTTCGGGAACCCGCCCCCCACTCCCGGCACCGAGCCGGCGCGACTGCTCAACGAGGGCGACACCATCGAGGTGGGCGCGCTGAGCTTCGCCATCACCGCCACCCCCGGCCACAGCCCGGGATGCGTGGTGGCGTACGACGCGGATCACGGAGAGGCCCTCGTGGGTGATCTCGTCTTCGCGCAGGGCATCGGGCGCACCGACTTCCCCGGCAGCGATCCGGGGGCCATGATCGCCAGCCTGGAGCGCGTCTTCGCCGAGATCCCGGGGGAGACGCGCATCTACCCCGGCCACGGCCCGTGGGGGGTCACCCTGGCGGAGGCCGAGCCCTACGCGAGGATGTTCTTCTGAGCGCCTCCCCCTCCCCGGAGGCCGTCCACGCGGCCCTGGAGCACGTGGAGGACCCGGAGCTGCGACGCAGCATCGTCGCCCTCGGCATGGTGGGCGACGTGGCCCTCGACGGGTCGGACGTGCGCGTCGAGATCAAGCTCACCGTGGCGGGGTGCCCGCTGAAGGCGGAGATCCAGCGGCGCGTGGGCGACGCGGTGGGTGCGGTCTCCGGAGTCGAGCGCGTCAACGTCGTCATGGACGCCATGTCCGACCAGGAGCGCCTGGCGCTGCGCTCGGGGCTGGAGGGAGGCGTGGGGCATGCCTCGCCCTTCGCCGAGGAGGGCAGCGGAACCCGGGTGATCGCGGTCGCCTCCGGGAAGGGCGGCGTCGGCAAGTCGAGCCTGACCGCCAACCTGGCCGTGGCCCTGACGCGCACGGGCGCATCCGTGGGCCTGCTGGACGCCGATGTCTACGGCTACTCCATCCCGCGCATGATGGGCGTGAGCCGGCGCGCCGTCATGGTGGAGGACCTGATGATGCCGGTCGACGCGCACGGCGTGCGCCTGATGTCGGTGGGCTTCATGACCAGCGACGACAACCCGGTCATCTGGCGCGGCCCCATGCTGCACAAGGCCCTGACCAGCTTCGTCTCGGACGTGTTCTGGGACGACCCGGACTACCTGCTCGTCGATCTCCCCCCGGGGACGGGCGACGTGCCGCTGTCGATCGCCCAGCTGCTGCCCAAGGCGAGCATGCTCGTGGTGACCACCCCGCAGCTCGCCGCGCAACGGGTCGCGCGCCGGGCCGCCGCCATGGCGGAGCGCGTCGACATCCCCGTCGCCGGCGTCGTCGAGAACATGAGCTGGTTCGTCGCGCCGGACACGGGCGCCCGCTACGAGGTCTTCTCGGGCGGCGGCGGCGAGCAGCTCGCGGGCGAGCTCGGGGTGCCCCTTCTCGGGCGCGTGCCCCTGGAGCCCGACGTGGCCCTGGCCGGCGACGCGGGCGTTCCGGTGGTGGCCCGCTCCCCCGACAGCGAGGCCGCGACCGCCCTGCTCGGCATCGCGGAGTCGCTGACCGCGGTCATCCGTCCCGCCTGAGCCGGGCATTCGAGCTGTTCCGCGCCGCGGGGCGCTTGGTAACCTCGACCGCCGGGCGCACACCGCGCCGCGATCGCGACACGGAGGAATCGAGAGAGATGGCGTACATCATCGCCGAGCCCTGCGTCGGCACCAAGGACACGTCCTGCGCCGACGTGTGCCCCGTCGACTGCATCCACCCCACCGCCGGTGAGGAGGGCTTCGACGAGGCCACCATCCTCTACATCGATCCGAACGAGTGCATCGACTGCGACGCGTGCGTCGAGGCCTGCCCGGTCGACGCCACGATGGCCGAGGACGACGTGCCGGACAAGTGGGAGGTCTTCAAGGAGATCAACCGCGTCTGGTTCGAGGAGGGC
>JARFPS010000267.1 GCA_029288175.1 Miltoncostaea sp.
AGGATGTCCTCGGCGTTCCGGGCATGGACGAGTTCGTCCGAGAACGTGAAGCCGAACGGATCGTGGAGGACCTTCGACAGGTAGAGCACGATGCCGAGGGTCGTCACCGCGAGGGCCCGCTCCAGGCGACCGGGGCGTCGCGACACGAGAAGCGCCGCCACCGGCACGACGATCATGAGGAACCCCGCCCAGAAGAGTTCCTCCGCCCCGTCGCGCCCCTCGCGCGAGAGCGCGTTGCCAACGGTCATCGTGAGCAGGCCCACGCAGGCGATCAGGAACACGATGCTCAGCCGTCGCCACGCGACGGGCTCGGAGTCCTCCGCGGCCTCGTCGCGCCCCGTGGGCTCGGGTCCCGCGCCCCTCCCGTTCGTCGCCGGAGCGGCCGGGGCATGCGAGGTCGTGAGTTCGTCGAGCGGGGTCCGCGCCGGCGGGTCCTCGACCGCGGGTGGCCCGCCGTTTGTTCGACGTCCGAGCGAGGACACCGCGACGGCCGCCGACCCCACCGCCATGGAGGCCGCCACCACGCGGCGCAGAAGCGAGTTTCCGTCGTTGCTCACGGGGTGCGTGCCACGTCGCGGTACAGGGCGTGCAGGCGATCCGCGCACTGATCCCACGTCGGCATCTCGGGCGCCGTCGGCAGAGGCTCGCGGGTCATCTCGATCGCCATCGCGCGGCCGATCTCCTCGGGGGATGCCGAGAGGGGCACCGGGCGGGCCCAGCCGCGCGCGGCGAGCTCCGCAAGTCCGGAGTTGTCGGCGACCACGAGTCGTCGCCGGAGCGCGATGGCCTCGAGGGCGGCGATGGGATGGGTCTCGAAGTCGCTCAGCAGGACCACGAGCGCGGCCCGGCCGAGTTCGCGCGCCATTCCGGCGCGGTCGGTCGGCGGGATGGCCCTGATCTCCACGCGACCGGCGACACCGGCTCGGCGTGCGGCCGAGCGCAGGGCGCTCTCATAGGGGCCGCTCCCCGCGATCCACAGCCGGGCGTTCGGGTGGTGCTCGACCACGGTCGGAAGGGCGGCGATCGCGCGGTGGTGGCCCTTGTACCGCTCGAGCCGACCCACCGAGACGATCAGGTCGGGGTCACGTGGGGCCTCGAGGTCGCCATCCGGCAGCGGTAGCTCCGCGCCGTTGGGGATCGAGACGAAGCGATCGGCCGGGAGCCCGAGGCGCCGCCCGTACAGATCGACCTCGAAGTCGGCCAGGACCACGAGCCGGGCGGCGCGGCGGAGCAGTGGTCGGAGGGCGCGCTGCTGCGCCGGCCGGACCGCCGACCGCAGTCGCGCGGAGCTCCCGCCGGCATGGAAGCTGAGGACGTATGGGATGCCCGCGCGGCGGGCCCACAGCATCGCCTCCGGTGCGAGGAGCGTGTGGTACGACTGCACGTGGACGAGGTCCCACGGTCGCGATCGGACGACGTCCGCGAGCGCGGGAACGTGACACCAGTCGCGGCCACGGGGATAGCCGGGTACGCGCAGGACCTCGACGCCCTCCACGTTCTCGTGGGGCGCGCGGGCGCCCACGGTGTCGGCGCAGACCACCGTGACTCCGACGCCGCGCTCGACGAGGCGGGCCGAAACCTCGTTCACGTGGGTCTCGACGCCTCCGGTGTCCGGCAGGAACCTCGGTGTCGCCATGAGAACGCGTAGCGGCGACTCCCCGCTCGGCGGCGGGTGTGTGCTGACTGCGGGGCCGTCCTCGCGCCGGCCCGCCGGCGGGCCGGTCACGCGGGCCCCCCTCTCAGTCGGGGCTGCGCTCGGAGGCAGCGGCGGTCGGGCTGTCGGCCCCGACCGGCGCACGGACGATCCTCGGGCGCGCCGCGGCGGGCGGGCTGCCTGATCGCCGCTCGCGAAGGATGGTGCGCAGCACGCGCAGTCCGTCGCTGACGGCGTTGAGGTTGCTGGTCCCGTGTCGCCGATCGCGCTCGTAGCTCGGCACCTCGCTGACGCGCAGGCCGGACTTGACGGCGCGGATGTTCATCAACGTCTCGATCTCGAAGCCCGGGCAGTCGAGCGACAGCGCGGGAAGGCAGTCGCGCCAGAAGGCGTTGTAGCCATAGCAGAGGTCGGTGAAGCTGGTCCGATAGAGCAGGTTGACGAGGAGGCCCAAAGCCCGGTTGCCGGCGCCTCGGAGGCGGGTGAGATCCGAGCTCCCTCCGCCCACCAGGTGGCGCGAGCCCTTGCTGAAGTCCGCGCCTGCCAGGAGCGCTCCCACGAACACGGGGATCTCGGCGGGGTCGGCCGAGCCGTCTGCATCGAGGGTGATGATGATGTCGCCGCGCGCGGCGGCGAAGCCGCACGTGAGGGCGTCCCCCTTGCCGCGGCCTGTCTGCTGCACGATGCGGCAGTCGGGCCGCGCCGCGAGGGCGTTCGCGACGGTGTCGTCGGTTGACCGGCCATCCACGACGATGACCTCGAAGAGGTCGTCCGGAAGCTCGTCGAGGACAGGCCCGATGTTCAGCCCCTCGTTGAGCGTGGGGATGATCACGCTCAGGCGGGGCCAGTGGCCGGCGGCGCTCGTCGGTGGCACGGGCGGGCGCTGGAGCGGCAGCCCCGGGCGCGCGCCCATGCGCGAGGGGCGGTCGGCTTTGACCGTCTCTCCCACGCTCAGTGCCCTGCGTCCATCGTCGCTCATCGCCGTCCTCAAGGGGCCGCGGCCACCGGCTGGAGCCGCAGGTCCGCGGCCTGAATCGGATTGTCACGGCCAACCACGGGCGGGTGTACTGGTCGTTAGGGGAGGGAGGGCCGATGCAAAGGAACAGGTCGCTCGTCCCGCGAACATTCTGTGTGTTCCGACATCGGAGCTTGCCGGAATCGCGGATGGGCGCACAGGCCTCAGCGGAGGTATGCAACTGTGAAAAACGTGGGCGAAAAGCACCGCTACCTCGTTCTCTCCCGAAGGCGGGCCGGCACGGAGCAGATCATCGGCCGGGCGCCTCTGCGCCAAGCGGCTTCGGTCGACCTCCTCGCGCTCGCAGGCGGCGCGGAGATCCGATCGGGTGATGTGCTCGAGGTCAGCATCGATCCGCCTTTCCACACGGTCAGCGCCGCACCGCCGCGCCGCATGGTCGCCGCGCGGGGGTGGCCGCCGGAGGCCTCGGATCTCCCGGCGTGGCCGGTCGGGGGTCGCCTGGCGGATGCGCCGCACGGGGCTGCGCGGCCCGGCTAGCTTCCGCCACGGATGATGGCGCGCCCGCGCGGATCGGAAGAACCCGCCCGGTGCTCGTCGACGCCGCGCGTTTCCCGGGACGGCCGCCGGCTACCCGTCGGCGAGCTTGTCGACCGCCCCCTTGCCCTGCTCGACGCCGGCGTCGATCTTGTCTTCGTGCTGCGGGAGCTTGTCGCCCGCGACGTCCCCCGCTTTGTCCAGCGCACCCTTGATCTTGTCGGGGTTGTCGGCCGCCAGGTCCTTGGCCTTGTCGGCCAGATCGCCGATGTCCGCCATTCCCATCTCCTTGGTCGTCGTCAGAGTCGACGAGACCTTCTCACGTGCCCTCGCCCCCGGCCACCGGGTCCGAGGTGCGTTCCCGGCCCAAGCAGAGGTCGGTCGATTCCGCCCGGTGCACAAAGCGCGTCGGGCGTCGGGGCGCTTCACTTCTCTCACCCTCCCCATGCCTGCGGACCGTCGATGCCTCGGCGGCTCCGCCGCGGGTCGAGGGCGCACGATGCGGTACGTTCCACCGCCTGGGGACAGGTGGTGGAACGTCCCCATCGTCGACGAGAGGACCGGCATCGTGCCCCATGGAGACATCAACACCGTCGAGGTCGCGTTGACGCGCGAGAAGGCGCCCATCCGCAAAGCGCACCTGAAGATGACCGGCACCGACGTGACGTTCGGTGTGCCAGGCTGGCAGGGCGAGCACTACGGGTTTCCTCCCGGCACGGTCGAGGAGCACCCGGGAACGCTCGACTATCTGGTCGCCTCGGTGGCGGGATGCCTGATCGGAACATTCGGTGGAGCGCTCAAGGCCCGCGACATCGACACCAGCGGCGATCGCCTGACGGCGGACGCCTACGGCGAGGTCGTCGTCGACTCCGACGACGTTCTGCACCTCACCAAGATCACGGTCGTGTACCACCTGAAGGCCGACGAGTCGGAGCGCGAGAAGGCCGAGCGCGTGCTTGACAAGCACGCCCACTACTGCCCCAACGCCCGCTCGGTGGCCGCGGCCATCGAGATCGTCACCGAGCTCGACCTTCAGCCGGTCGAGGAGCTCACGACCGCCTGACCGTCGCCGGGGGCGCGGGCTCTACGGGGAGGACGCCTCCCTGGAGCCCCGCCTCATGGTGGTGACCACCGCGACCGCGCCGATGAGCGCGACCGCCGCCATGAACAGCAGCGCGGCCTCGAGGCCGGCGACCAGGGCGTCGGCCGCGGCCCGGGCCACCGATTCGGCGGGCGGGTTGCCCAGGTCGTTGATGGCGCTTTCCAGGCCTGCTGCCGAGCCGGTCAGAGCATTGTCCAGGTCACCCCGCTCCGCGCCGGTGATGCCCTCCTGGGCCAGGCTCTCGTTGAAGCGATCCAGCGCCCTGCTGTTGTAGAGGGCCGAGCCGACCGCAAGCCCCAGCGCGCCTCCGACGTAGCGGGCCACGTTGACGGCGCCCGCCGCTTCGCCGACGCTGTCCTGTGGAACGGCGGCCAGGCCGGCGGAGCCCGCCGTCGAGAAGGTGAGGCCCACGCCGATGCCCGACAGCGTGATGGGGATCCAGAGCGAGCTGATGGACAGCTCGTCGGCGACGGCGGCGAACCAGATGAAGCCGAGGGCCGACAGGGCGAGCCCGCCGCCCACGGGGATCGCGAATCCGATCCTCTGCGCGATCGGTCCGGACCAGAGCGAGAAGATGAACATCATGACGCCGTAGGGCAGCAGCGCGAGGCTGGCCGTGACCGCCGACTCGTCGAGCGTCACCGGCGACTGCACGAAGAGGTTGAAGAAATAGAGCATCCCGATGAGTGCCGCCGTCGACGCGAACGTCCCGACGATGCTCCCGACGTAGGGCGGGATGCGGAACAGCCTGAGATGGATCAGCGGGAAGCGCCGCTTCGTCTCGATCAGGGCGAACGCGCCGAACGACGCCGCCGAGGCTCCCATGGTCACCCAGAACTCGGGCGAGTCGAACCCCCAGAACTCGGAGCGCTGGAGGCCGAACACCAGCAGGAAGACCGCCACGGCGAGAACGGCCGCGCCCACCAGGTCGATCGGCTTGTGGTTCTTCGGGGCCGGCAACCCTCCGAGCGTCATCAGCGCGAGCACGAAGGCGAGGATGATGAGCGGGATGTCGGACCAGAAGATCCCCCGCCAGCTGACGAGGTCGGTCCAGGCGCCGCCGAAGAGCGGCCCGATGGCGAAGCCGATGCCCCCGACGGCTCCCCATGCCCCGAGCGCCGTGGCCCGCTCGTCCTTCGGGAAGGCCTGCTGCAGGGCCTGCATGGAACCGGGCATGAGGAACGCCGAGCCGAACCCCTGGCACGCGCGCCCGGCGATGAGCGAGACTCCGTCCTGCGCCGTGGCGGTGAGTACCGAGCCCACCAGGAAGACGACCAGGCCGATCAGGATCAGCCGGCGCACCCCGATGATGTCCCCGAGCCGCCCGGTCACGGCCACGATGGCCGCCACGGCGAGCAGGTAGATGTTGATCGCCCACGTCAGCGACGAGCTTGTGAGGTTCAGGTCGTCGGCGATCGAGTTGACGGCCGTGTTGATGGCCGTGGTGTTCAGGGCGATGATCAGGATGAGCACGCAGGACGTGGCCAGCACGCCCCACTTGCCGCCCATCGTGGTCCGGGCGCTCACGAGTCCTCCGCGGGCACGGTAAGCGCGACGAAGCGCTGCTCGGTCATCGTGCGGACGGCGTAGCGGGGCCCCTCGCGGGTGTTGCCGCTGTCCTTGACGCCGCCGTACGGCTGCTGGTCCGCCCGGAAGGTGGGCGTCTCGTTGATCGTCACCCCGCCGAAGCGCAGTCGCCTCGCCCAGGCGATCGCCCGGTCGACCCGCGCGGTGAAGATCCCCGCCTGGAGTCCGTAGGGGCTGTCGTTGGCGAGGTCGATGGCCTGGCCGACGTCGGCGAACGGGACGACGCTCACGACCGGGCCGAAGACCTCCTCGCGCGAGACCCGCATGCGGGGGGTGACGCCCGAGAGCACGATCGGGCGCAGCGCGTGCTCGTCGAGGTCGCCGCCGGTCAGGGCCTCGGCACCGCCGTCCAGCGCCTCCTCGACCCATTCGACGATCCGCGCCCGGGAACCGTCGTCGATGACCGGGCCGACCTGGGTGCTCTCGTCCATCGGGTCGCCGACGCGCAGGCCCTCCACCTCCGCGACGAACCGCTCGACGAAGCGCTCGTGGATCGCCTCGGCCACGTAGATCCGCTGCACCGAGATGCACGACTGGCCCGCATGCGTGTACCCCGAGGTCGCCAGCCGCGAGGCGGCCATCTCGAGATCGGCGTCGTCGGCCACGATCACCGGGGTGCTGTTGCCCAGTTCCAGCGCGACCCCCTTGCGGGGCTGACGGGTGCGGATCTCCCAGCCCACGGCCGGGCTCCCCGTGAACGAGATCAGCGGCACGTCCGGGTGGTCCACGATCGCCCCGCCGACCGATCGCCCGCCCCCGGTCACGACGGCCAGGTATCCCGGGGGGAGGCCGGCATCCAGCAGCACCTCAGCCAGCAGCAGCGCGGACAGCGGGGTGGAGGTCGCCGGCTTCAGCACCACCGGGCACCCCGCCGCGATGGCGGGCGCCACCTTGTGGGCCACCAGGTTGAGCGGGAAGTTGAAGGGCGCGATCGCGCCCACCACGCCGACCGGCTCACGGAGGATCATGCCGAGCTTGCCGCGGCCGGCGTGGCTGCCCTCCATCGGCACCATCTCGCCGGCGAGCGTGCGCGCCTCGGCCGCCGAGAACGTCAGCGTGTCGACGCAGCGCTCGGCCTCGAGGCGCGCCTGGGCGATCGGCTTGCCCGCCTCGAGGCAGATGGTGCGCGCGAAGTCCTCGCGCAGATCACCGACGGCGCGGGCGGCTCGCTCCAGCACCTCGGCGCGCTCCGCGGCGGGGGGAGGCGGGCGGTGCCGCAGCGCCCCCCGCACCGCGTCGGCGACGTCGGCCTCCGAGCCCGATGCCACGCGCGCCACCGGACGGGCGTCGTACGGGTTCAGGACGAGCAGATCCTCGTTGGGCTGCACGAAGCCCTCCGCGCCGAGCAGGCCGGTGGGGTGTCCGGCGCGGAGGCTGGGGTGCAGGGGCGGCATGTGCGCGCAGGCTACGTCACGTCGACTGCCCGATGGTGTCGTACATGCGGTTCAGCGCCGATTGGAGGTAGACGGTGTGGAAGCCGAACCACGACCACACGTAGTAGCCACCCAGCACGTACAGCAGGACGGCGAGGCCGATGTTCGAGCGCGCCTCGAAGCTCCCGAACACGTGGTACTGGAGGAGGCGCAGCCGCTGGGTCGTGGTGCCGACGGTGATCGGGCCGGCGAAGATGATCGCCCAGACCGAGGTCGCCGGGTCGTTGTTGAGGGGCTTGCCGAGCGCCTCCGACATGTCCCTCATCTCGCGGTTGATGGAGTGCCACCAGAAGAAGGAATAGATGCCCAGGGTCACCAGGCTCAGCGCCCACACCCCCCACGGGCTGCGCTTCTTGATCTGGACTCCCCGCAGGGTCAGCTCTTCGGCCATCGCTACGCGACCTGCGCCGGGTTCTGATCGAGCGCGGTGTAGAGGTCGTTCAGCGCGTACTGCAGATAGACCGTGTGGAAGAGGAACACGGCCTGCAGCAGCACCGCGACGCCGATGTTCGAGCGCGCGTCCCAGTTCCGGTAGACGTCGTACTGGATGACGCGCAGGCGCTGCGTCGTGGTGCCGACGGTGATCGAGCCCGCGAAGATGATCGCCCAGACCGAGGTCGCCGGGTCGTTGCCGAGCGGCGTGCCGGTCTGCGCCGACACGTCTCGCATCTCCCGGTTGATCTTGTACCACCAGACGAAGCCGTAGATGTTGAGCGTGATCAGGCTGAGCGCCCACACCCCCCACGGGTTCCGCCGTCGGACCTCCACGCCGCGGATAGTGAGATCCTCCGCCATGCAGCCTCCCTTCAGGGCTTGCTGTGCCACAGTTCGTGGCAGGACACTGTCGATCGGGGAGTCTGATGGGCGAGTCGGACATTCGTGATGAGGAGCTCCGCCGGCGGCTGACGGCCGAGCAGTACGCGGTCACCCGGCAGGGGGGCACCGAGCGGCCGTTCACCGGGGCCTACTGGGACCACAAGGGCGAGGGCATGTACAGCTGCCTCGTCTGCGGGGTGGAGCTCTTCCACTCCGGCACCAAGTTCGACTCGGGCACCGGCTGGCCCAGCTTCCACGAGCCCTCCAACCGCGAGGGGGTGCGCCTGCTGACGGACACCAGCCACGGCATGGTGCGCACGGAGGTGCGCTGCGCGGAGTGCGACTCGCACCTGGGCCACGTCTTTCCGGACGGCCCCGGCCCCGGCGGTCAGCGCTACTGCATCAACTCGGCCTCGCTCGATTTCGACGACGACGCCGAGTGACGGAGGTTCGTCCGTCCGGCTGAGGCCGGCGGGGTGGAGGGGCTGACCGGGTGAGCGCCCTTGCGCTGGCAGCCGTGGTCGCCGGCATCGCGCTGGCCGCGGGCCTTGTGTCGGCCCGGCTCGGGATCTCTGTGGCCGCCGTCGAGCTGGTGGGCGGGGTCGCCGTGGGCAACGCCATCGGCGTGGAGCCCCAGGAGTGGCTGACGGTCGTGGCCGGCCTGGGCGGGCTGCTGCTGAGCTTCCTGGCCGGGGCCCAGCTCGATCGCAAGCGCCTGTCGGGCGAGTGGCGCAGCGCCGCCTTCATCGGGCTGCTCAGCTTCGGCCTGCCGTTCTTGGCGGGGTCGGCGATCGCCCACTGGGTGCTGGGGTGGGAGGAGCGTGCCAGCCTCGTTGCCGGGGTGGTGCTCTCTGAGACCGGCATCGCCGTGGTGTTCGCGCTGCTGGTCGAGGAGTCGATCAGTGACTCCGCCATCGGCCAGCGGGTGCTCGCGGCCACCCTGGCCACCAGCTTCGGCACCGCGGTGGCGGTGTCGGTCGTGTTCTTCGCTCCGGACCTCGACATCGTCCTGTTCACGGTGGCGGCCATCATCGCCATCGCGGCGATGCCGCGCCTCAGCGCGCGCTTCGTGGAGGGGGCGCTCGGCCGCGCCGCGTCAGCCAACGCCGCGCGGCTCGCGCTCGGCGCCCTCATCCTGCTGCTGTGGCTGGGCGAGCGCTCCAACGAGCCGGCCATCCTCCCCGCCTTCCTGCTGGGCATCGTGATGGCCGACCACTTCCGCGCCAACCCGGTCGAGGCCAAGCGGTTCCGCACCCTCACCTTCGCCGTGTTCGCGCCCGCGTTCTTCGTGGGCATCGGGCTGGCGCTCGATCTGTCCGCCGCCTCCGGCGCGCTGGGGGCGGTGCTGCTGCTGCTGGCGGTCAAGCTCGTCAGCAAGGCCGTCGGCGTGGGGCCGGCGGCGCGCCGGGTGCTGCGCGCCAACCGCGAGACCTCGCTGATGGTGCTGATGCTGAGCACCGGGCTGACCTTCGGCGCGATCGCGGCCATCGAGGCCCATGACCAGGGCTTCGTGGACAGCGAGCAGCTGTCGGTGCTCCTGGCGGTCGTGGCCGCCACGGCGGTCGTGCCGACGCTGGTCGCCCAGCGGGGGATCATCGCCCGGGCGCCGTGGCCCCGGGACGCCGAGGACTGACTACCTGTCGGCGCCGACCAGGGCGCGCACCCGCGCCGTCAGCTCCTGGGGGCTGAAGGGCTTTCGCACGTAGTCGTTGGCGCCCGCTGCGAAGGCCTCTTCGACGTCCGAGTCGCTCGACCGCGCGGTCAGGAGCAGAACCGGAAGATCGGCGGTGCGGTCCTGGGCGCGCAGCCGCCGTGTGACCTCGAAGCCGTCGTGCTCCGGCATCATCACGTCGAGGATCGCCAGGTCGGGGCGCAGCTCGGTGGCCATGCGCAGTGCCTCGGCTCCGTCGTTGACGACCACCGCCTCGCAGGACATCCGGCGCAGCCGGAAGGCCACCAGCTCGCAGATGTCGGCGTCGTCGTCGGCGACCAGCACCGTGGGCCGGTCACTCATGGTCCGCCCCGGCGCGGTTCGCGGGCACCGACCATTCCTCCGAGTCGGCGGTGGGGATCTCGACCGACAGCCGGGTGCCGTCGTAGGGGTCGCCGGCGCCCCAGAGCCGTCCGCCGAACGCCTCGACCACGGCTTTGGCGCTGGCCAGCTCAAGGCCGCCGCCCTCGACGGCATCGGCCACCGCCCGTGCCTCGCGGGCCATGATGTCGCTCAGCGCGGCTCCCTCGGAGTGGGGAAGCGGGCGCCCCGAGTGCTCGATCTCGGTCAGGGCCTGTCCCCCGGTGCGCGTCAGGCGTACCTCCACCTCGCCGCCCGGGCGTGCCTGGCGCACGGCGCGTCCCACCAGCGAGATCATGAGGTGGCGCAGCGCGTCGGGGTCGGCCGGCACCTCGACGGCGGACGGCAGGTCGGTGTCGACCGACACGTCGACGGTCGAGGTGTCAGCGATCTCGGCCGCCTCGGCGACGATGGGCACCAGGTCGACCATCTGAGGGGCGAAGCTGAGCCAGCCGGCCTCCGAGCGGGCCACCACGACCAGGTCGGTGATGAGCTGCAGCACGCGCGAGGCGCCGCGCCGCGCCACGGCGACGCAGTGCTGCTGCTCGCCGGTCAGCTCACCGGCGTCGCCGGCCAGCATCAGGTCCAGGTAGCCGATCGTCGAGGTCAGCGGCGTGCGGACCTCGTGGCTGAGCAGCTCGAGGAACTCGCCCTCCAGGTCGGCATGGCTCGTGGCGCCCGCGATCGCCGTCCGGGGCTCGCCCCCGGCCGAGGCCAGGCGCTCTCGTAGGCGCTCCAGCGCCTCGATCTGCTCCTGCACTTCGTCCTCAAGTCGTTTCAGCTCCGACATGCCCTCCCTACATCGGCCGCGGGAGCCCACAATCAACCCCCTCCCGACTGCGATCATCCCGGCGGTGGACCAACCGGCCGAGCTGAGCTTCGACGCGGCCCTCGCCGAGGTCGTCGCGCGCCGACCCGCGCCGGGCGCCCTCGGCAGCGAGTCGGTCCCCGTGACTCGTGTCGCCGGGCGGCGCCTGGCCGAGGACGTCCGGGCCGAGCACGACCTGCCCGGGTGCGACAACAGCGCGATGGACGGCT
>JARFPS010000269.1 GCA_029288175.1 Miltoncostaea sp.
GTCCGAGACGCAGATCTCGGACACGCCGGGCAGGGCGGCCAGCGCGGCCGCCTCCTCGGCCCAGCGGGAGTCCGTGGCCGCCGGCGCGGGGCCGACGACCAGCGAGGGCACGAAGGCGATCCCGGCGTCCTCGGCGGCCCGCGCCGCGGGCAGCATCGCCTCGGGGTCGTTGTGCGGATCCACGATGCGCACGCGCGCCACGCCGCTCTCGGCCGCGCAGACGACGAACCGGCGGACGATCTCCTCCGACACCGTCTCGGCGCCCCAGAGGTTGCGCGCGCCGGCGACCACCCCGACCGGGGTGCCCCCCACCTCGCGCACGATGGCACGCAGCCGGTCCCAGGGGCTCTCCGCCCGCGAGACGATGGCCCCACGCGCGCAGCGCGGATCGAGGACCTCAAGCATCGTCGCGCCGACGTCGGCGAGATCCGCCGCGGCGGCGGCGATCTCGTCGGTGCCGACGGCGGCGCCCCACGGCAGTGGCGCCAGGTCGCGCAGCGTGGCGTCGACGTAGCGGACGGGACCGTCAGCGCTCATGAGCCTCTCCTTGGGGCCGTCATACCCGCGTCACATACTCGCGGGAGCGGGTGTCGATCTTCAGCCGGTCCCCCACGTTGACGAACAACGGAACGCTCACCGTCGCGCCGGTCTCGAGTTCCGCCGGCTTCGTGACGTTGGAGACCGTGTCGCCCTTGACGCCCGGATCGGTGGCCGCCACCTCGAGCTCGACGAAGTTCGGCAGCTCCACGCGGAACGGCGCGTCGCGCACGAACAGCGCCTGGACGTCGGTGTTCGGAGCCAGGAGATCCACGTTCTCGACGTCCGCGGCGGCGACGCTGATCTGGTCGTAGGTCTCCGTATCCATCAGCACCAGCATGTCCCCGTCTTCGTAGAGGAACTGCATGGACTTGCTCTCCGTGATCACCCGCTCCACCTTCTCGCCCGCGCGGAACGTGCGGTCGACCACCGCGCCGCTGGCGAGATTCTTGAGCTTGGTCCGGACGAAGGCAGGGCCCTTGCCCGGCTTGACGTGCTGGAAGCTGACGACCGAGACCAGGTCCCCGTCGATCTCGAGCACAAATCCGTTCTTCAGTTCATTCGTCGTGATCACGCGGTGTCGTGCTCCTTCGCGATGTCGTCCTTGGGCGAGCGGCTCAGCACCCGGGCACCCTCGTCGGTGACGACGAGCAGGTCCTCGATCCGCACCCCGCCGAGCCCTTCGAGGTACACGCCGGGCTCGACGGTCAGGACCATGCCAGACGCGAGGGTCTCCGTGGCCTCACGTCGAACTCCGGGTCGCTCGTGGATGTCCAGGCCCACGCCGTGCCCGAGCCCGTGAACAAAGGCCTCCCCGAGCCCGGCCTCGTCGATCACCGCGCGCGACGCGCGGTCCACGTCGGCCGCCGCGACACCGGCGCGCACGGCCTCCACGCCCACGCGCTGCGCCTCGGCGCAGACCGCGTACGCCTCGACCAGTCGCTCGTCCGGCCGGCCCAGGACCACGGTGCGCGTCATGTCCGAGCAGTAACCCCGGTGGACGGCCCCGAGATCGATGACGCACAGCGTGTCGTCGGGGATCGGCTCGGGCCGGGGTACCGCATGCGGCAGCGCGCCGCCCGGGCCCGCCGCCACGATGATCGGGAAGCTCGGCGCCTCTGCGCCGTGGCGGACCATCGCCGCGTGGAGATCGAGTGCGACCTCGTCCTCGCGGCGGCCCACCAGCCCGAGCGCCAGCACGTCGGCGAGGGCGCGGTCGGCGATGTCGGCCGCCTCGGCGATGAGGGCGATCTCGTCGTCGTCCTTCACCAGCCGCAGGTCCTCGACGAGGCCCGTCGTCGCCACGAGCCGCGCGCCGGACAGCGCCGTCTCGAGCCGCCCATGGCGCTCGAGCGTCAGATGGGCCGCTTCCACCCCGACCGCTGGCGCGGCGCCCAACTCCGACACGGCCGTCGCCGCGTCGCCCAGAAGATCGCGCTTCCCGATGACCACATCGGCGCCCGTCGCCTGCCGACGGGCGCTGACCGCGTAGCGCCCGTCGGTGAGCAGGGTGGCGCCACCGTCCCACACCAGCGCGAGGGCGTTGGAGCCCACGTACCCGGTCAGGTAGCGGATGTTGGCGGGAGCGCTGATCAGCGCGGCGTCGAGCTCGCGCCGCGCCAGCGCCGCCCGCAGCCGATCGAGCCGGTGGGATCCGGCGCTCACGACCCCAGCGCCTCGGCGAGCGCGTCGAGCGCGTCCCTGTAGCCCTCGGGACCGCGTCCCCAGATGGCGGCCGTCGCGATGTCGCGCACCACGGAGATCCGACGGTGCGGCTCGCGGGCCTCGACGTCCGAGAGATGCACCTCGACGAACGGCGCGTCGAGCAACTCGAGCGCGTCGCGGATCGACCACTGGTAGTGGGTCCAGGCGCCGGGGTTGACCACCGCTCCGTCGACCGATCCGGCCATCGCGTGGACGTGCTCCAGGAACGCGCCCTCGTGGTTGGTCTGAAAACACGAGGCCCGCATCCCCCGCTCGGTGGCCCATGCGCGTATCTGCGCCTCGAGCTCGGGCAGGGTCAGGGTCCCGTAGTGCTGGGAGGGCCGCCGGCCCAGCATGTTGATGTTGGGGCCGTGCAGAACCGCGATCACGGGGCGCGCGCTTCTCATGACCGAAGCTCCTCGATGGCGTCCAGGATCAGATCGCGGGGCGGATTCTGCCGGAGCCGAATCGACCCCGGCGCATCGAGCAGTACCATGTTCAGCGACGAGGCATCGGCCTTCTTGTCGCGCCCCATCGCGGCCGTGATCTCGTCCGTTGCGATGGTGTCCGACAGTCGCGTGGGCAGGCCGTGCCGCTCCAGCACCACGACCGTGCGCTCCCGCCATTGCCCCGGCAGGCCGCAGACGTGCTCCGCGATGCGCAGGGCCGCGAGCAGGCCCAGGCTGATGGCCTCGCCGTGGTGATAGAGGTCATAGCCCCCGGCGGCCTCGATGCCGTGACCGATGGTGTGCCCGAGGTTGAGCGACGCGCGGATGCCGAGGTCGCGCTCGTCCTGGGCGACGACGTCGAGCTTGTGCTCGACGCACCGCCGGATCAGCCCGATGAGCTCATCGCCGGGACCCGGCAGCTCGGGCCAGCGCTCGACGACCGAGAAGAGCTCCTCGCCCGACAGCAGGCCGTACTTGACGACCTCGGCGAAGCCGCAGGCAAGCTCGCGCGCCGACAGGGTCTCGAGTGCGCCGACGTCCATCAGCACCAGCTCGGGCTGCCAGATCGCCCCCACGTAGTTCTTGCCCTCGGGCAGGTCCACGCCGGTCTTGCCCCCGATGGCCGAGTCGACCATCGCGAGCAGGGTCGTCGGGACGTGCACCAGCCGGACGCCCCGCTGGTAGCTGGCCGCGACGTAGCCCACGAGGTCGCCCACGACCCCTCCCCCCACGGCGACGATGGCGTCGTCGCGGCGCAGGCCCGCGGAGGCGGCGGCCCGGCACAGCCGCTCCACCTCGGACAGCGACTTGGAGCGCTCTCCGGGCTCCACGGCGACCTCGCTGACGTCGAGACCCTCCGCCCGCAGGGCGGCCGCCGCGCGCCGGGCCAGGTCGGCCACGTTGCCGTCGTGGGCGAGCAGCACGCCCGTGCCCGCGGCCCGGGGGGCCCACAGGCGCCCGAGCTCCCCGACGAGCCCACCCGCGCCGAGGTGCAGCGCGTACTCGTGATCGCCGATCGCCACGGTCAATCGCTCGGTGGCGGGGGCGCTCATCCGCCGCCCGGACCGGCCGCCGCCACGCCGTCGGCGATCGCCGCCGTCACCGCCCCGGGCGCCGCGTCGGCGTCCACGGTCTGGTCGGCCACCTCGGCGTACAGCGGCTCGCGACGCGCCGCACGCCGGAGAAAACGCCCTCGATCGGTCGCCAGCGGGCGATCGCTTCCGGACACGCGCTCCCACGAGCGCTCCGGGTCCAGTCGCAGCCAGACCACGTGCGCCCGCCGGCCGAGGAGGTCGCGGGTCTTCGCGCTCTCGACGGCGCCACCCCCGAGCGCGAACACCCCGGCGTCGCCGGCCAGCACGTCCCGGATCACCCGCTCCTCGGTGCGGCGGAACCACACCTCGCCGCGCCGCGGGAAGATCTCGGGGATCGGCATTCCGGCGAAGGACTCGATGGCCTCGTCGGCATCGGTGAAGCCGACGCCGAGCTCGTCCGCCAGCAGCGGGCCCACGGTGGACTTGCCCACGCCCATGTAGCCCACCAGAACGACCCAGCGCTCCATGGAGCGATCAGCCGGCGATGGTCGAGCGGTAGCGCTCGACGGCGGCGTCGGTCTGGTCGATCGAGTCACCGCCGAACTTCTCGACCAGCGCCTGCGCGAGCACGAAAGCCACCGCCGCCTCGGCGACCACCCCGGCGGCCGGCACCGCGCAGATGTCCGACCGCTCCTTGAAGGCCTTCTGGGCCTCCTTGGTCGCCACGTCGACCGACGCCAGCGGGCGTGTGAGCGTGCTGATGGGCTTCATCACGGCGCGCACGACCAGAGGCATGCCGTGGGTCATGCCGCCCTCGATGCCACCGCTGCGGTTGGTGCGGCGGTAATAGCCGCGATCGTCGGAGTGGAAGATCTCGTCGTGGGCCTCGCTGCCCGGAAGGGTCCCGAGCTCGAAGCCCGCGCCCAGCTCGACGCCCTTGATGGCCTGGATGCCGAGCAGGGCCTGGCCCAGGCGTCCGTCCAGGCGCAGATCGCCGCTCTGATGCGAGCCCAGTCCGGGCAGCACGCCGAACACCCACACCTCGAAGATCCCGCCGAGGGTGTCGTGACGCTGACCGGCCGCCTTGATGGCGGCCGCCATGCGCTCAGTAGCGTCGGCGTCGAGGCAGCGCACCCTGCTCTCGTCCACGCCGTCGAAGTCGGCCAGCTCGAGCACGTCCGGGCGCGGGGCCTCCTCGGGGCCGATCCGCACGACGTGACTGCGGACCTCCATCCCGTAGCGCCTCAGAAACGCCTTGGCGACGCCGCCCGCCGCCACTCGCGCGGCGGTCTCTCGTGCCGAGGCGCGCTCCAGGATCGGCCGCAGGTCGTCGCCCTCGTACTTGAGCATCCCCGCGAGGTCGGCGTGACCCGGCCGCGGGAGGGTGATGGGGTCGACTTCCGAGCTGGGCTCCCAGACCGCCATCCGGTCCTCGGCCCAGTTCGGCCAGTCCAGGTTGGGGATCTCCATCGTGAGCGGGCTGCCGATGGTCCGCCCGTGGCGGAGGCCCGTCTTGACCTGGACGCGATCCTTCTCGATCTTCATCCGGCCCCCGCGCCCGTACCCGAGCTGACGACGCGCCAGGTCGGTGTCGATGTCCTCGGGCGCGAGCTCGAGACCGGCCGGGAGGCCCTCGATGACGGCGAACAGGGCGGGGCCGTGCGACTCGCCCGCGGTGCGGTAGGTGAGGTTCACGGACGGGAGACTAGTGAACAGCGCCCCCGCAGAATGGGCTTCTCCGATCAAGAACCGCCCGAGAGGTCCGATGCAGACCACATGTCCCAGGTGGACGCGCCGGACGCCGCGCTCCCGCCCCTGCAGTCACGCGTCGAGATCGACGGGCTGCCGGGGGGCCCCGCCCTGAGCCTCGTCCTCGCCGTCGAGGACGACCTCGTCTGCCTCGACCGGCCGATGCTGGGGGGCCGCCCGGTCGACGCGTCCGAGGGGCGCCGCCTCGGGCTCTCCTACTCCGTCAAGAAGGTGCCGCACACCGTGGCGCTGCGGGTGGTACCGCGGCCCCCGGGCACCGACGTGGACGGCATCTGGACCCGGTTCGCCGGCGCCCCCGTGCGGCACCAGCGCCGCAAGGACTTCCGGGTGGAGCACGCGCTGCCGGTGATCGCCCGGACCCTCGACGACGAGGGCGAGCCGGCGGGCGACCCCCTCCAGATGACCACCGTCGACCTCTCGGCGGGCGGGCTCCAGCTGCTGGCCTCCGAGCCCCTCGAGGAGGGCACGCTGCTCGCGCTGACCATCGCGCTGCCCGACGACGAGCGCCCGCTCAACGCGGTGGGCCGGGTTTTCCGGGTCCTGGGGTCGCTGGACGACGACTCGGTTCCCCGCCTCGGCATCGGCTTCGTCGAGATCGAGCCCGACGACTCGGAACGCCTCCGACGCGTGCTGCTCGACGTGCAGCGCGCGCGCCGGCGCCGCGAGCTCGGGCTCGACTAGAGGTCGACCTAGCGGATGCGGCGGATCGTCACCCTCGCCGCGTTCTGGCCCCACCCGTGGCTCGTCACCGTCAGGTCGCCTCGGCCGGAGATCCCGGGGTGGCGCCGGATGACCCGTCGCTCGTCGCGCCCCACGCCGTGTGCCCCAAGACACGGGACCGACGACGACCGCTCGTCGTTGACCTCGCTTCCGCCGTCGTAGGCGCGGGCGTTGACCCTCACGGAGAAGCGGGTCCTGCCGTTGCGCTTCAGGGGAAGCGCGTATGAGCTCTGCCCGGTGAAGCCGTCGTTGGTGCACACCAGCATCGAGGCCCAGCTCAGGCGCCGGTGCCGGGTCGTCGTGCGAACGGTGAAGCTGATCGACCGGCCGGCCGCGATCCGGTTGGCGACGCCCGCCGAACGCACCCCGCGCCGCCGGGCGACCTCGTTGCGGACGATGTCGGGCACGCCGTCCTCGGCCAGGCGGGTCATGCCGAAGCTCGCGCGCCTGCCGTTGCGCCACATCCGCGCGGTGCGATCGTGCACGGCGTACACGACCGGCGTCAGGTCGGCCTGCGTCCTGTTCTCGATGGTCACCCGGTACGTCAGGGGCGTCGCACCCATCGCGGGCGCGGCTGTCGCCGCCCCCACGACCATCAGGCCGGCGATCCCCGCTCCGATCAAGACCCGTCGCATCAGCACCCCCATCGCTCCCGCCGGACGGGCCGAGGCTAGCGCGACCCCGGGCCGTCTCCTCGACCGGGGCTCGCATTTCAGGAATCCTTAAGGCCGCTCCGCGACGTCCAGGGGGAGGTTCCACCAGGCATGCGCGTCA
>JARFPS010000277.1 GCA_029288175.1 Miltoncostaea sp.
GACCGTCACACTCAGGGCGCGATCGGCGAGCGCCTCCTCGCGGGCCGTGCGTCGCGCGCGCCGGTCCGCGCTCGCGACCGCCACGGTCGCGGTGCGGCCGCCGATCCCCGCGAAGGTCACGCTGCGTCTCAGCCGTCGCGCCTCGGCGGGGATCGTGCGCACCTACGGAGCAGGCGGACGCGCCGCCCTCGAGGCCGAGGTCGCGTTGCGGAGCCGTTCGGGGAGGGCGTCGATCACCTCCGACGTGACCCTTCGCCTGCCCGGGCCGGCGCGCGACCGCGAGCGGATCGCCGGGCGCCTGAAACGCCCCTGAGCCCTACCTCGACCGGCGGGTGCGGGGGACGAGGAGGCGCTGCACCCGCCGGGCCTCGGCGAGCGGGTTGTACGGGGTGCGGCGCCCCTGGCCGGCCGAGCTGCGCGCGGTTCGGGCGATGCGCTCGTCGCGCCCCTCCCGCGCCTCCACCCAGCGCTCGTAGTCCTCGATCAGGCCCAGCACGGCCTGCACCAGGCGACGCGACCTGGCGGTCGGCTCGAATGGCTCGCCGTCCAGCAGCAGCGTCTTGTCGGCCGCGTCGTAGAACAGCTCGCCCAGGCCCGGCTGGGCCACGCGCAGGGTCTCCTCCGAGACCCGCACGCGAAGGTCGTGCCACTCGCGCTTCAGGACGGCGGGCTCCACGGCGGGCCGGAAGCCGAACGCGCGCACCCGGCGTCGCTCGAGGGGCGAGGTCCAAAGCCGGTGGGCTTCGGCCATGAGCGTGGTCAGACGCTCGAGCCCCTCGTCGATGGCGTCGTCGTGTGGTGAGGGAAGGGGAGGGATGTGACCGCCGGCCGATCGGTGGGGTCCTTACGCTATCGCTAGACTCCCTTGGCTTGGCCGGTGGAATCACCTGACCGCGGTTGGCGCGCCGCGGCACGAACGCGAGGAGCCTCAGCGAAGGTCTCGCGAACTTGCGCACTCGGCGTGCGCAATGGTAATGTGCGCCGTTACGCCTGTGCCGACATCGGCCCGTCGGTACGCAGCCGCCCCCTCATCGCTCTCAGTCCAGGAGGACGTGCGACTTGAGCACCACTGACGCTGCCCGCAGCCGTCGGACTTTCTCGCGTCTGGAGAAGGTCCTCGACGTCCCCAATCTCATCGACATTCAGAAGGCCTCTTTTGAGTGGTTCCTCAACGAGGGACTCCGGGAGACCATCGATGACATCTCCCCCGTAGAGGACTTCACCGGCACGCTCGCCGTGGAGTTCGGCAAGTACACCCTCGGCGGTTGGGAGCCGGGGATGCCGCTGAAGGACATCCAGCCCAACAACCCCATCCTCGAGTGCCGCGAGAAGGACCTGGTCTACGCGGCGCCGCTCACGATGGAGGTGCGGTTCGTCAACCGCGAGACGGGTGAGATCCGCGAGCAGAAGGTCTTCATGGGCGACCTTCCGCTCATGACCGAGTGGGGAACGTTCATCATCAACGGCACCGAGCGCGTCGTCGTGACGCAGCTCGTCCGCTCGCCCGGCGCCTACGTCATGGAGCCGAAGGACCACGAGAAGCAGGCGTTCATCGCCAACCTCATGCCGTCGCGCGGCTCCTGGGTGGAGCTCGAGATCGACAAGAAGGGCCTCGTCAACGTCCGCATCGACCGTAAGCGCAAGCTGCCGGTTACGACGCTGCTGTTCGCGTTGGGCTACACGCGCGACGACGTGGCGAACCTCTTCCGCCACCCCGACGACGACGACCGGGTCAACCCGTTCATCCAGAACACGCTCGACAAGGACGCCACCGAGGGCGCCGCGCAGACCGGCAACCGCAAGAGCCTGGGCGAGATCCAGAAGATCGTCAAGGAGATGCAGAAGCTCGGCGTGGACCTCGACCAGATGTCCACCGAGGACCGGGCGGCCATCGAGGCCGAGGTCGAGCGGCTCGAGAAGCTCATCGACGATCGCGCCGGCGAGATCATGCAGCACGCGCTGATCGAGGTCTTCAAGAAGCAGCGCCCCGGCGAGCCGCCGACGGTCGACAATTCGCGCTCGCTGGTGCGTTCGCTGTTCTTCGACCCCAAGCGCTACGACCTGACGCGGGTGGGCCGCTACAAGCTCAACGCCCGCCTGGGCATCGAGGTCAGCCCCGACGTCCGCACGCTGACCAACCCCCGGTTCACCGGCCGGCTCTCCGGCGGCGACGACGATCTGGTGGAGCTCATCCGCCGCTTGGTCGAGCTGCCCATCCGCCTGGGTGTGCCGGAGGACTCGAAGGACTTCGCCGCCGACGCGGCGGGGCGCCCGCGCGATGAGATCGCCGGGTCGCTGGACGAGTACGAGCACTTCGGCAACCGGCGGCTGCGCACGGTGGGCGAGCTCATCCAGGAGGCCTTCCGCATCGGTCTCTACCGCATGGAGCGGGTCGTCCGCGAGCGGATGAGCACCGAGGACGTCGACACCATCACCCCGCAGACCATCATCAACATCCGCCCGGTCGTGGCGGCCCTGAAGGAGTTCTTCGGCTCCTCGCAGCTGTCGCAGTTCATGGACCAGACCAACTCGCTGGCGGGCCTCACCCACCGCCGCCGCCTCTCGGCGCTCGGCGCGGGCGGCCTGACCCGCGAGCGCGCGCCCATCGAGGTGCGCGACGTGCACACCACCCACTACGGCCGCATGTGCCCCATCGAGACGCCGGAGGGTCCGAACATCGGCCTGATCGGCTCGCTGGGCAGCTACGCGACCGTGAACGAGTTCGGCTTCATCCAGACCCCCTACCGGGTGGTCAAGAAGGGCAAGGTCACGGGCACCGTCGAGCGCATCGACGCCACCCAGGAAGAGCACAAGGTCATCGCTCAGGCCAACGCCGAGACCGACTCCAAGGGCAACCTGGTGGGCCCGGTGCTCTGTCGCAAGGGCGGCGAGCCGATCCTCGCCGAGCCCGACGACGTCGACTACATGGACGTCTCGCCCGAGCAGATCGTCTCGGTGGCCACCGCGCTCATCCCGTTCCTTGAGCACAACGATGCCAACCGCGCGCTCATGGGAGCCAACATGCAGCGCCAGGCCGTGCCGCTCATGGTGACCGAGGCGCCGCTGGTCGGCACGGGCATCGAGCACCGCGCCGCCGTGGACACCGGCGACGTCGTGGTCAGCCGCGGCGCCGGCAAGGTGGCGGCGGCCGATGCCGAGCACATCCTCGTCGAGGACGACGACGGCGAGCTCGAGCGCTACGGGCTGCAGAAGTTCACCCGCTCGAACCAGGGCACGATCATCCACCAGAAGCCGCTGGTGCGGGTGGGCGACACCGTGGCCGAGGGCGCCGTCCTCGCCGACGGCAGCTCGACCGACAACGGCGAGCTGGCGCTGGGGAAGAACATCCTCGTGGCCTTCATGTCGTGGGAGGGCTACAACTTCGAGGACGCCATCATCATCTCCGAGCGCCTCGTGAAGGACGACGTGCTGTCGTCGATCCACATCGAGGAGTACGAGATCGACGCCCGCACCACCAAGCTGGGCGCCGAGGAGATCACGCGCGACATCCCGAACCGCTCCGAGGAGTCGCTCAGCGACCTCGACGAGCGCGGCATCGTCCGCATCGGCGCCGAGGTCACCTCGGGCGACCTGCTGGTCGGCAAGGTGACGCCGAAGGGCGAGACCGAGCTCACCGCCGAGGAGAAGCTCATCCGGGCGATCTTCAAGGAGAAGGCCGGCGAGGTGCGCGACACCTCGCTCAAGGTGCCCCACGGCGAGGGCGGGAAGGTCATCGACGTCAAGACCTTCAGTCGCGACGGTGGCGACGACCTCGCGCCCGGCGTCAACGAGCTCGTGCGGGTCTACGTCGCCAAGCGGCGCAAGATCGCCGAGGGCGACAAGCTGGCCGGACGCCACGGAAACAAGGGCGTCATCAGCAAGATCGTCCCCGAGGAGGACATGCCGTTCCTGGAGGACGGCACGCCGGTCGAGATGATCCTCAACCCGCTCGGCGTCCCCTCGCGCATGAACATCGGCCAGATCCTCGAGACCCACCTGGGCTGGGCGGCCTTCCACGGCTGGAACGACGGGGGCGACCCCAAGGGCCCCAAGCCCGTCCGCACGCCCGTGGCGACGCCGGTCTTCGACGGCGCCACGCCCGAGGACGTCGACCAGGTGCTGATCGACTGGCAGAACAGCCACCCGGACAACCCGGTGCGGTTCTCGATCGACGACAAGGACCGCGGCGGCCGGCGCTGCAGCGGCAAGCTCCAGCTCTACAACGGGCGCACGGGCCAGCCGTACGACGGCAAGGTCACCGTGGGCTACATGTACATGCTGAAGCTGCTGCACCTGGTGGACGACAAGATCCACGCGCGCTCCACCGGCCCGTACTCGCTCGTCACCCAGCAGCCGCTGGGCGGTAAGGCGCAGTTCGGCGGTCAGCGCTTCGGCGAGATGGAGGTGTGGGCGCTCGAGGCATACGGGGCCGCCTACACGCTCCAGGAGATGCTCACCATCAAGAGCGACGACACCGTGGGCCGCGTCAAGGCCTACGAGGCGATCGTCAAGGGCGAGAACATCCAGGAGCCCTCCATCCCCGAGAGCTTCAAGGTGCTGCTCAAGGAGATGCAGAGTCTCGGGCTCGACGTGCGCGTCGAGGGCGAGTCGGGCCCCAGCCCGGCCGACGGCGAGGAGGACGACGACCTCCTGCGCGCCGCCGAGGAGCTCGGAATCGACCTGTCCGGCGGCCTGGGCGCGGAGCGTCCGGCCGACGAGGACGGCGACGCCGCCTCCAAGGGCGACGGCGAGGCGAAGACCAAGGAGGAAGAGGTGCTCACCGCCTCCGGCGACGGCGGTGACGCCGACGCCGGCGACGGCTAGCGGGAATCCCGCGCGCCGCCCCACCGGCGGCGCGCGATTCGGGACGGTCGCAGACGATCAGAAAGGCAGCGGGGGCACGTGATCGATATCAACAATTTTGACTCCATCACGATCGGCTTGGCGAGCTCCAAGCAGGTCCGTCAGTGGTCGTCCGGCGAGGTCACCAAGCCGGAGACCATCAACTACCGCACTCTCAAGCCGGAGAAGGACGGGCTCTTCTGCGAGAAGATCTTCGGTCCGACCAAGGACTGGGAGTGCTACTGCGGTAAGTACAAGCGCGTCCGCTACAAGGGCATCATCTGTGAGCGCTGCGGCGTCGAGGTGACGCGCGCCAAGGTGCGCCGCGAGCGGATGGGCCACATCGACCTGGCCGCGCCCGTCAGCCACATCTGGTTCTTCAAGGGCGTTCCGAGCCGCATCGGCTACATGCTCGACATCGCCCCGAAGCAGCTCGAGAAGGTGCTGTATTTCGCGGCCTCCATCGTGACGGAGGTCGACGAGGAGGCGCGGGCCAAGGATCTGCCCGAGCTCGAGACCAAGGTCAACGAGCTCATCGAGCAGTACGGGCAGGACAAGGAGACCCGCACCTTGGAGCTCGGCGAGCGCATGGAGCGCCGCGTCGAGTGGCTCCGCAACGGCACCACCGACGGCCTCACCGACGAGGACTTCTACTGGACGGACGTGCTGCAGCGCGACCGCTCCAGCGACGATCCGGAGGCCCGGCGCGAGCTCGACGAGGACGACCGCAAGCAGGCCGAGACCGAGCTCCGCAAGGAGACCGAGGTCCACATCAAGGACGTGGAGCGCTACACCGAGGAGGCCGTCGAGCGCCTCACCTCGGCGTGGCTCAGGTTCAAGGATCTGAAGCCCCGTGAGATCGAGACCGACGAGCAGCTGTTCCGCGAGATGAAGGAGCGCTTCGCCTCGCCCCACGGCTTCGGCGAGTACTTCTCGGGCGGCATGGGCGCCACGGCCATCCGCGAGCTGCTGGAGAAGGTCGACCTCGACCAGGAGGCCGAGAGCCTCCGCGAGACGATCGCCACCTCGAAGGGCCAGCGCCAGGCGCGCGCCCTCAAGCGGCTCAAGGTCGTGTCGGCGTTCCGCAAGAGCAACAACCGGCCCGACTGGATGATCCTCGAGGCCGTGCCGGTCATCCCGCCGGAGCTGCGGCCCATGGTCCAGCTCGACGGTGGACGGTTCGCGACCAGCGACCTCAACGACCTGTACCGGCGCGTCATCAACCGGAACAACCGCCTCAAGCGGCTGCTCGACCTCGGCGCTCCCGAGATCATCGTCAACAACGAGAAGCGGATGCTCCAGGAGGCCGTCGACGCGCTGTTCGACAACGGCCGCCGGGGCCGCGCGGTCACCGGGCCGGGCAACCGCCCGCTGAAGTCGCTGTCCGACATGCTCAAGGGCAAGCAGGGCCGCTTCCGGCAGAACCTGCTCGGGAAGCGCGTCGACTACTCGGGCCGCTCGGTCATCGTGGCCGGTCCCGAGCTGCGGCTGCACCAGTGCGGCCTGCCGAAGCTGATGGCCCTCGAGTTGTTCAAGCCGTTCATCATGAGCCGGCTGGTCGAGCGCAAGCAGGTTCAGAACATCAAGGCGGCCAAGAAGCTCGTCGAGTCGATGGTGCCCGAGGTCTGGGACGTGCTCGAGGAGGTCATCGGAGAGCACCCGGTGCTGCTGAACCGCGCGCCGACGCTGCACCGCCTGGGCATCCAGGCCTTCGAGCCGGTGCTGGTCGAGGGCAAGGCCATCCAGATCCACCCGCTCGTCTGCACGGCGTTCAACGCCGACTTCGACGGCGACCAGATGGCGGTGCACCTGCCCCTGTCCGTCGAGGCGCAGGCCGAGGCCCGCATCCTCATGCTGTCGGCGAACAACATCCTGTCGCCGGCCCACGGCCGTCCGATCGCCGTTCCCTCCCAGGACATGGTCCTCGGGCTCTACTACCTGACCTACTGCCCGAGCGTCGACGTCCGCAAGAAGGGCTCGGACGACAAGCCCGAGGTTGTCGAGCTCAGCGCGCTCTACGACCGCGAGAAGGGCGCCTTCAAGCTCAAGCGCGGACAGGAGGCCCGCTTCGAGGGCGGCGAGTGGACCACGTCCATCGCCGACGAGATCGCCCAGGAGCGCCCCCGCGCGTTCCGCGACGCCGAGGACGTGCGCCGGGCGCTCGACCAGATGGCCGTCGGCCTGCAGGAGGTCGTGGAGCTGCGCCCGCCGGGCTCCGAGGAGCCCATCATGACCACGGCCGGCCGCGCGATCTTCCACGCCGGGGTCGAGGAGGCCCTGCGCGCGGTCATCGGTGACGAGGAGCTCGAGATCCGGCCGCTGCCGCGGCACGAGGCCACGCTCACCAAGCGCGAGATCGGCGACTACATCGAGTCGCTCGTGCAGCTCTACGGGCCCACCGCGGTCTCGATGGTGCTCGACGCCTTCAAGAGCCTGGGCTTCCGGTACGCCAGCACGTCGGGCATCACCATCAGCAAGAACGACATCGTCGTCCCGCCGTCCAAGGAAGAGATCATCGCGGGCTTCGATGAGCGCGTCGAGGAGGTCCAGGACTTCTTCGACAGCGGTCTGATGAGCGAGGAGGAGCGCAAGGAGCAGGTCGTCGAGCTCTGGTCCGACGCCACCGACGAGGTGGCCAAGGCCATGGAGGACCACCTCTTCCGGCTCAACCCCATCTTCATGATGGCCAAATCCGGGGCGCGCGGATCGTTCAAGCAGATCCGCCAGCTCGCGGGCATGCGCGGCCTGATGAACAACCCCAAGGGCGAGACCATCGAGCGGCCCATCCGCAGCAACTTCATGGAGGGGCTG
Source organism: Miltoncostaea sp. (assembly GCA_029288175.1). Classification (GTDB taxonomy): domain Bacteria; phylum Actinomycetota; class Thermoleophilia; order Miltoncostaeales; family Miltoncostaeaceae; genus JARFPS01. The sequence goes on from JARFPS010000277.1 coordinate 7,654, forward strand.
TCGGTGCTCGAGTACTTCATCTCGACGCACGGCGCTCGCAAGGGTCTGGCCGACACCGCGCTGAAGACCGCCGACTCGGGCTACCTCACGCGTCGCCTGGTCGACGTGGCACAGGACGTGATCATCCGCGAGATCGACTGCGGCGCCACCGAGGGCATCGAGGCGCGCATCTTCCGCTCCGGGGGGCTCAACAACAGCCTCACCGGCCGGGTGCTCCTGTCGCCGGTCGTCGACCGTTCCACGGGCGAGGTCCTCTACGACCCGCGCCCGGCGGAGGACACCGACCTCGACGCCGATCTGCCCGAGAACGGCGACGGCTCCGAGATCCCCGAGATCGGTCGGACGCGGTCCACCTACATGCTGACCCGCGACGACGTCCGGGCCATCGAGGAGACCTGCGTCGACGAGAACGGCGAGCCGAACCTCAACGCGGTCGCCGAGGTCCGAACGCCGCTGAAGTGCCGTACCGATCACGGCCTTTGCGCCGTGTGTTACGGCCTGTCGCCGGCGTCCGGCCAGCTCTGCGAGCCGGGCGACGCGGTGGGCATCATCGCCGCGCAGTCGATCGGTGAGCCGGGTACCCAGCTCACCATGCGCACGTTCCACACCGGCGGCGTCGCCGGCGCCGACATCACGCACGGTCTGCCGCGCGTCGTCGAGCTGTTCGAGGCCCGCAAGCCGAAGGCGCTCGCCGAGGTGGCGGCGGTCGACGGATGGGTGCGCATCGAGGACGACGAGGCCCGTCCGGGCGCCGCCATCCTCGTGGTCACCGAGCCCGAGTACATCCCGATCAAGGAGAAGGGGACCGGCGCTCAGCGCGAGCCGGTGCGCGAGCACTCGTACAAGGTCGCCAAGCGGACCCAGATCCTGGTCGAGGACGGGCAGTGGGTGGAGGCCGGCGACGTCCTCACCACCGGCTCGGCCTTCCCGTCGGACATCCTGGCCGCCGAGGCCGGGGTGGCGTTCGGCGTCGAGGGCGAGATCAAGACCGTCGGCAAGACCAGGGACGGCATGATCAAGGTGACCATCGAGACGGCGGACGGTCCGTCGGAGCGCCTGCTCCGGCTGCCGCCCGACGCCCCGAGCCCGGTCATCGAGAAGGGCATGCACGTGTCGCCGGACCGCCGTCTGCGCGCCGAGACGATCGGCCGCGAGCGGAGCACCAAGACCGAGCTGTACCTCGTCCGCGAGGTCCAGAACGTCTACCGCTCACAGGGCGTCGACATCAACGACAAGCACATCGAGGTCATCGTCCGTCAGATGCTTCGCAAGGTGCGCGTCGAGCAGCCCGGCGAGACGCACTTCCTACCGGGCCAGCTGGTCGACAAGCCGGTGCTGTACCGCGAGAACGCGCGCGCCGCGCTCGGCGAGCGCGACCGCCTGCTGGCCGACGGCAAGACATCGGCGAACGGCGACGGCGAGGTGGAGCGCGACGCGGAGGCGGTCCAGGCCACCTTCGAGCAGCTCATCCTCGGCATCACCAAGGCGTCGCTGGCCACCGAGTCGTTCCTGTCGGCGGCCTCGTTCCAGGAGACCACGAAGGTGCTCACCGACGCCGCCCTGGAGGGTCGCGTCGACCACCTGCGCGGGCTCAAGGAGAACGTGATCAACGGAAAGCTGATCCCGGCGGCCACCGGCCTGAAGCGCTACCGGCAGCTCGAGATCGAGGCGGTGCGGCGTCAGCCCGCGCTGCTGGAGTTCGATCTCGACCAGCCGTACGCCGAGGGCGACGAGGACGATCCGTTCCTCTCGCTGGCCGACGGCGGCGACGGGATGACCTACAGCTTCGGCCCCGAGCCGGAGCAGGCGGAGGCGCCGGCCGAGGAGGGCTAGCGGCTCACCTCGTCACCACGCACCACTCAGACGGGCGGCCTTCGGGCCGCCCGTCGTCGTTCGGCGGTGCTTCAGGCCCCCGGCGAGCCGGTCGCCGGGGCCAGCTCCGGGGGCAGCGCCCTCGGCCCGTCCGGGTAGTGCCACCGCAGTTGCCGATCGCTCATCTCGAGCGTGTTCGCGGGCTCGGGTGGGGCCCCGACCACGAGCCACAGCGCGTCCGCGTCACCGTCGTTGAACGGCTGACGCACGGACGCCGGCTCCACCAGCAGGGCGGTTCCGGTCGCGAGCGTGAGCAGGTCGTCGCCCACGCGTATGCGGCCGGTTCCCTCCAGCACGACGTAGAGCTCCTCCTGGTCGACATGGCGATGGCGCGTCGAGGCCTCGCCGGGCCCGATCCGCCAGAGCCGGGCCCCCAGGGTCGAGGCCTCGAGCTGCGTGGCGAGATCGGTGTTCAGCACGCCCATCTGGTTCGAGCGGCGCCAGTGCGCGTCGTCCGGCGCCAGCACGCGGTAGCTCATCGACTCTCCTTCGGATCGGCGTTGCGTCGTCGGTAGGCCGAGGTCTTGGCCCGGTTGCCGCAGCCCCGCATCGAGCACCAGCGCCGTCGCCCCGGGCGCGAGGTGTCCACGAAGATCAGCGCGCAGTCGTCCGCGGCGCACTCGCGGATGCGGTCGGCGTGGGGGCCGGTGAACAGGTCGACCGCGTCCCGGGCCACCGTCGCCAGCAGGCGGCGGGCGGTGCCCTCCTCGCGGGCGCGCAGGCCGCGCCCGTCGGGCGCCAGCCGGGTGGGGAGGTCCGGTCGCTCCGCCCACCCGTTGATGACCTCCACGTCGTCCGATCCGCCTTCGTCCAGCGCGACCCGGCAGATCGCCTCCCGCAGCCCCCGCGCGGCGGCCAGATCCGCCGCGCTCACCCGCGGCGGCCGGCCGAGCAGCCCCGCCTCGACGGACCAGCGCCCGAGATCCGCGGGCGACCTGAGCCGCTCGAACGAGCGTCGCCACCGCTCGCCCACGGTGGCGACCAGGTCGAGGCAGGGCCGGCCGCTGAGGAAGTGGAACCGGAGCTCCGACTCCGGCAGGTCGTCGATGATCTGAGCCACGACACCAGTATAAGTGGTGTCGCTTGCAGCGGCGAGGCTCAGCCGCCCGGGCCGTTGTCCAGGGAGATCACGTTGCCGTCCGGATCCGCGATCCATGCGACCCGATGCGTGCCGAAGGCGTGGACGCCGCGCTCGTCGGCGGGCATCCCCTCGTAGCGCTCCAGCACGGCGCCGGCCGCCACCAGGCGGTCGATCACCTCGTCGAAGTCGTCGACGCTCCAGCTCGCGACGGTCGCGGTTCCCGAGCCGGCGTGCTGGGACACGTAGACCTGCAGGCGGCTGCCCGCGCCGCAGGGGTAGATGCGCAGCTGCGGGCCGGTCGATCCCTCGGGCTGCGGCGCGAGCCCGAGGACGCCCTCGTAGAAGGCGGCGGCGCGCTCCATGTCGGAGACGGCGATCGTCGCGCGGACCGTGGCGTCCCTGAGACCCATGGGTCCTCCTCGTTCGTGTCGGCCGGAGCGATGAGGCTACGCCGACGGGGTGACCTCGGAGGCGCCTCGGGCCGCGACGATCAGCAGAGCCGGGTGCGGTCGGCTCCGCGTCCGCCGCGGCAGAGGTCGGCCGCGGCCCCGCCGGTCAACCGGTCCGCCCCTCGCCCGCCGAACAGGCGGTCGTTGCCCGGGCCGCCCAGCAGGCGATCGTTGCCGGGCCCGCCTCGCAGCACGTCGTCGCCCGCGCCGCCGCAGATGATGTCGTGCCCGCCGCCCCCGGCGATGACGTCGTCGCCTGCGCGGCCCGCAATGACGTCGCTGCCTTCGGTGCCCCTGAGCACATCCCGGCCCTGCGTTCCCACGACGTTTGCGATCCGCCCGGCGCACCTGGGGCCGCGGAGCGGGCGACCCCGCCGGAGCGTGAAGCGGACATCGAGCGTGCCGCCCTCCGCGTGCGGCGCCGCCCGGCCGCTCCAGCGTCCGACCGACTGCACTCGCAGGGGCGCGGCGTCCATGTCGATGCCGAAAGACCGCGCGTCGAAGCCGGCGCGCGAGAGGTGCTTGGAGGGCGGGGCGCGGATGATCGACAGCCGCGCGGGAATCCACGGCCGATGCGGCTGCAGTTGCGGCGAGGGCCAGCACGATCCGACGCGGTCCTGGCGCAGGTCGGTGGGGAGCGAGAAGGACCCGTTGACCAGCAGGCGATCGAGCGATCCGTCCTTCGCGTAGTGGAGGCTCGCCAGGAGACCGCCGCCGCGCGCGTCGGTTCGCTCGGACGTCCCCGAGGTCGGGTCGGCCCACGTCCGCACGAAGCACGGCTCGCCGTCCACGACCCGGTACTGGTCGATCCCCGGCACCAGTTGGGTCTCCTCGACCCGGATGTCGAGGCCGTACGCCTCGCTGACCGGCAGCCCCCCGGCCCCGTGGGTCGTGGCGAACCGCTCTCCGATGCTGGCCACGATGCTGCGCCGGATGGTGCCCGCGCCGAGGGTCTCGCCCGGCCCCTCGTAGGTCCATGCGATCGTTCCCTTGAGCGCGGCGGGCGCCGGGGACGCACTTTCGGCCGTGGCCGCGCCCGCCAGGAGCGCGGTCGCTGCGAGGCCGGCGCCGAGACGGAGCATGCGCCCAGGCTAGGTCCACCGCCCCGGCGATCCACCCCCCGGAGGTCGAGGATCCACCGGCGCCTGCGGGAAGCCCTAGTAGCCCGGGCCCTCCGTCAGGAACTGCTCCATCTGCGCCTCGAACTCCTCGATGGTGATCTCCTCGCGTGCGTAGCGCTCGCGCAGGATCATCTCGGGCGACAGGTTGGCGAACCCCTCGCCCACCAGCGGGGCCGCCATGTGGCGCTCGCCCTCGGTCCCCTCCTCCACGTCGGCCAGCAGCCACTCACCGTCCACGAGGTCGAGCGTCCAGAACTGCACGTCGCGCCGCTGCGATCGCGACCCGGCCACCAGGCGGCGGGTCTCCGCGTCGAGGATCGTCTCGACCAGGCTGATCCACAGGCGCGCGGTCACCCGCGGCGGCTCCGAGGTGTCCGAATAGGCCACGAAGTCCAGATCCTCGATGAGCGGGTTCTCGAGCTGATGCACCCGGTTCTGGCGCAGCAGGCCCTCGATGCGCAGGCCCTGGCGGAAGCTCAGCGACTCGGTCATGTAGGGCTCGCCGATCGCCGGGTCGCGCTCGATC
>JARFPS010000023.1 GCA_029288175.1 Miltoncostaea sp.
ACCCGCCACCCGGACAACCGGGCAGCCCCCGACCGCCGACCGGCGCAACGGGACGACCGACCCGTCGGGAGAGGCCAGAACGTCCGATAGAGTCCGACGGAGACCGCACCACAGATCAACGCAACCGAAAGGGCACCATCCGTGCGAACCCATGACGACGTGGTGGTCGGCGCAGGCCTGGCGGGCATGCGCGCAGCGATCGCCGCGCACGAGGCCGGCGCCGACGTCGCGCTGGTCACGAAGGTCCATCCGGTGCGCAGCCACTCCGGCGCCGCGCAGGGCGGCATCAACGCCGCACTCGGCAACCAGACCGAGGACTCGCCGGACAACCACACGTTCGACACGGTGAAGGGCGCCGACTACATCGGCGACCAGGACGCCATCGAGATCCTGTGTGAGATGGCGCCGAAGGAGATCATCCAGCTCGAGCACTGGGGCGCGGTCTTCAGCCGCCAGGAGAGCACCGGCAAGATCGCGCAGCGCCCCTTCGGCGGCGCGGGGTTCCCGCGCACCTGTTACGCGGCCGACCTCACGGGCCTGGTCATCCTGCACACGCTCTACACGGTGTGCGTGAAGTACGACATCCCGACCTACGAGGAGCACTTCGTCACGCGCCTGGTGCCCGACAGCCACGGCGGGTGCGCGGGCGTCGTCTCCTACGACATGGTGCACGGGACGGTCGAAACCATCGGCGCCAAGGCCGTGGTGCTCGCCACCGGCGGCGCGGGCCGCGTCTACCGCCCCTCCACGAACTCCCACAGCTCGACCGGCGACGGTATGGGCCTCGCGCTCGAGATGGGCGTGCCGTTGAAGGACATGGAGTTCATGCAGTTCCACCCGACGACCATGAAGGGCAGTGGCGTGCTCGTCACCGAGGGCGCCCGCGGCGAGGGCGGCTACCTGCTCAACTCCGAGGGCGAGCGCTTCATGAGCAAGTACGCGCCCAACAAGCTCGAGCTGGCCTCGCGCGACGTGGTCAGCCGCTCCGAGGCCACGGAGATCCTGGAGGGGCGCGGCGTCGACGACTGCGTGCTCCTGGACCTGCGCCACCTCGGCCGCGACCGCATCCTCGAGCGCCTGCCGCAGATCCGCGAGCTGGCGATGCAGTTCTCGGGCGTCGACCCGATCGACGACCCGATCCCCATCCGGCCCGGCGCGCACTACCACATGGGTGGCGTGCACGTGGACTCCTGGGGCGCCGCCCCGCACATGCCGGGGCTCTTCGCGGCCGGCGAGTGCGCCTGCGTGTCGGTGCACGGCGCCAACCGCCTGGGCGGGAACTCGCTGCTTGAGGCCGTCGTGTTCGGCGCCCGCACGGGCGACGCCGCGGCGCGCTACGCGACGGACATCTTCAACGGCAGCGGCATCAAGGCCAGCCCGGCCGCGGCCACCGACTACGAGGCCGAGCTGAAGGCCCTGCTCGACCGCACCGACGGCCCGCGCCAGCACGAGTTCCGCGACAAGCTCGCCGACACCATGCAGGAGCAGGTCGGTGTGTTCCGCACCGGCGAGCAGCTGCGCGAGGCGAAGAACGTGGTCGACGACCTCCGCGAGCGCTACTCGACCGTCACCTGCGAGGACAAGGGACGCACCTTCAACCAGTCGCTCATCCACACGATCGAGACCGGCTGGCTCCTGGATCTCGCCGACTGCATGGTCACCGGCGCCCTCGACCGCACCGAGAGCCGGGGCGCCCACTCGCGCACCGACTTCCCGGAGCGCGACGACGAGAACTGGATGAAGCACACGCTGTCGTACATGGACGACGGTCAGGTCCGCCTCGACTACAGCGAGGTCTCGGTCACCAAGTACGAGCCGCAGGTCCGGTCCTACTAGCCCCCGCCAACGACGTCCGACGGAGCACGATGCCCTCCACCCGCTTCGACATCTTCCGCTACCAGCCCGACGTGTCGGATGAGTACTACCGGCAGGAGTTCTCGCTCGAGCACACCGAGGACGCGACGCTGCTCGACGCGATACTGGACCTGCAGAACACGCAGGACCCCTCGCTGGCCGTCCGCTACTCGTGCCGGAGCGCCATCTGCGGGTCGTGCGCCTGCAAGACGAACGGCAAGACGGTCCTGGCCTGCACCAGCCAGCTGGAGTCCCTGAAGAGCGAGTTCGGGGACGATCGGCTCGCCGTCGACCCGATCGGCAACTTCACGCCGATCAAGGATCTGGTGGTCGACATGGAGCCGTTCTGGACCAAGTTCAAGTCGGTCAAGCCCTACCTGATCCCGGACGGACCGCCGCCCGAGAAGGAGCGCATCGTCCCCAAGGAGGCGATGCAGAAGATCGAGCGCGAGAGCGCCTGCATCCTCTGCGCGGCCTGCTACAGCGAGTGCAACTCGCTGGCGGCCGACCCCGAGTTCGTCGGGCCCGCGGCGTTCGCCTGGGGCTACCGGTTCGCCGGCGACGAGCGCGACGGCCAGCGCAAGGAGCGCGCCAAGCTCTACTCGGGCGACCACGGCGTCTGGGACTGCACCCGCTGCATGTACTGCAACGAGCGGTGCCCCAAAGGCGTGGAGCCGCGCGACGCGATCGAGAAGCTCGGCGGCATCGCCTTCCAGGAGAAGGTCACCCGCGACAAGGGCGCACGGCACGCCAAGGCCTTCCTGATCTCCATGCGGACGGGCGGCAAGCTCAACGAGTCGCTCCTGGTGCCGTACACCGACCCGCTCGGCGCGCCGCTCGACATCTCCTTCGCGGCCCAGATGATGGCGAAGGGCAAGGCACCCTCGCCGATCCCGCACCGCATCAAGAAGCTCAAAGAGGTGCAGGGCCTCATCAAGAACGTCAAGGAGACCATCTGATGCAGCAGTTCGCCTACTACCCCGGCTGCGTCGCGGAGTTCAGCTCGAAGGAGCTGAACGCCACCACCAAGACGCTGGCACCCATGCTCGACATCGAGCTGCTGCCCCTGCCGGCCGCGACCTGCTGCGGCGCCGGCGACATCGCCGAAGCCAAGCCCAACCTGTACCTCACCCTCAACGTCCGCATCCTCAGCCAGGCCGAGGAGATGGGCGTCGACGTGCTCACCATCTGCAACGTCTGCACCATGAACCTGCGGCGTGCCAACAAGATGGTGAAGGAGGACCCCCGCGTCCTCGAGCAGGTCAACGAGGAGCTCGTCAAGGTCGGCGCGCGCCCGTACGAGGGCACCAAGGAGGTCACCCACCTGCTCTGGTACCTCGCCACCGAGGAGGGCCTGTCCAAGCTGGAGGCCCAGGGGCCCCGCGGACTGAACGGCCTGAAGGTCGCGCCGTACTACGGGTGCCAGCTGCTGCGACCCTCGTCGGTGATGGGCTTCGAGGACCCCGACCAGCCCCAGTCCCTTGAGCGCCTCATCCGCGCGCTGGGCGGCGAGGTCGCCGACTACGAGGCCAAGAGCAAGTGCTGCGGCTTCCCGATCATCCTGGCCCGCCAGGAGGTCGCGCTGAAGGAGTCGCACGTCGCGCTCTCGCAGTCGCGTGACGCCGGGGCCGACTGCATGGTCACGCCCTGCCCGCTCTGCCATCTGGCCATGGACGCGTACCAGCGCAAGGCGGAGTCGCTGAACGGCACCGAGTACAACATGCCGGTGCTCCACCTGCCCCAGCTGATCGGCCTGGCGCTCGGCATCGAGACCTCGGTGATGCAGTTCAAGCGCCACATGGTCCCGACGGACAACGTGCTGGAGATCGTCGGGGCCTAGCCCGCGCGCGGGCCGCCCCGGGCGGGCCCGCGCTGCTACCCGGCGCCCGAGGTGCCCGCTTTTCGGAGCGGCACCCCGGCGAGCACGTCGCGCCCGAAGAACGGGGCCACCCAGGCTGCCCCGGCGCCGACCGCCACGCGTGTCCTGAACGAGACCGGCGGCAGATCGTAGGCCGGTCCGCGCCCCCTCCCGGTGCGCCGATCCACGCGGTGCAGGCTGCCCGAATCGATCGCGACCTGCGAGGCGGCGGTACGGCGGGCGGCGGGGCGAATCTCCGCGACGCATGGGCGACCGAACCGGAGGTCAACCGCGACGGCATGGATCGTCCTTGCGCATCGGCGACCCGCGGCACGAGAATCCCCACGTCAGCGACCGCCAGGAGAACCATGCGATCCCGCCTGTCCGCTCTGCTCGTCACCGGCCTCCTCGCCGCGGGCGCCGTGATCGTCGGCTGCAGTGACGACGACTCGTCCGGTGCCACGACGGCCGGGACGGCCACGGCGGTGGCGGACGCCGCGCCCGCGGATCTCGAGCGCTGGCAGACCGATCTGAACGCCGTCGGGTGCTACGCGGGGCCGGTCGACGGCGCGCTCGGCCCCCAGACCGAGGCCGCGATCCGCGAGTTCCAGGAGGCCGCCGGCATCGCCGTGGACGGTCAGCTGGGGCCTCAGACCGAGGGCGCCCTTCAAGAGGCCGTCAGCGCGGGCGACACGGTCTGCACCTCCGGCGAGGGCGGGTCGACGACGGGAACGACGACCACGACGGCCACCACCCCGACCGACGAGGACACCACGATCAGCTCGTCGTCCTACGATCGGAGCTTCTCCGTCGACAGCTGCGCGTTCAGCGCCGTCGATTCGGATCTCACGGTGAGCGGCACCTCAGGCGAGCTGACCCTGTTGATCGACGTGAACGGCGGCACCGGGACCATCGCGGTGAGCGGGGGCGACGAAAGCGACGGCATCGACCTCAACGGGACCGTCGACTCTCTGGAGGCCGGCCCGGACGACATGTTCACCCTCGCCGGCGAGTACGGGGCGCCCAACTTCGAGGGCGAGGCCTTCACCGTGACCGGGCAGTGCCTCGGCTAACGGACCCCCGCCCGCTCCCGCCCGACGCCTCCGATCGGCGCCCGGGCGGGAGCGACCGTGATCCGAACACGACCATATTCGTGAGTGCTCACGTTTCTGCTACGGTCTTCGCATGCCGACGACCGCACCCTCCCCCCAACAGCTGGTCACCTCGCTGACCGATGTCAGCGGCGCCGTGGGCCGGCGCCTCGACCGGGTCCTGTCCTCCACCCGCGGCATCAGCTTCGCGGACTACCGCCTGCTCGCCGTGCTGGCCGCCGCCGGCGACGGGGGCCTGAGCCGCGCCGACCTGGCCGGCCGGGTGGGCCTGACGCCGTCGGGCGCCACCCGGGCGCTGCGGCCGCTCGAGAAGCTCGGGATGGTCGTGACCCGCAGGAGCCCGCGCGACGCGCGCCTGGCGCTGGCGGAGCTCACGCCCGCCGGACGCGAGGTGGTCGCCCAGGGGTCCGACGCGGTGGATGACGCCACCGCCGCGCTCGCGCGACGGGCGAACTTCAACGCCAACGACCGGAGGGTGCTGGCCGACCTCCTGGAGCGCCTGGCGGGCGCCTGAGGCGCGCGGCGCCTAGGAGTCGGGCCCGTCCGACTCCTGGCGGCGCAGGAACCCCTGGATCTCGTCGGCCAGGGCGTCGCCCGAGGGGATGTTGCCGGAGTCGAACTCCAGGTCGGCATCGTCGGCGGCCTGCTCGAGCTGGCGGACCATCGCCTCGGCCTCGGGGTCTCGCTCGACCGCGGCGCTGACCTCACGCTCATAGCGCTCCACCGCCTCCTCGAGACGCGTGGAGGGGATCGCCAGGCCCCCGACGTCCTGGAGGGCCTTGACCAGCGCCAGGGCGCCCTTCGGGTTGGGCGCGCCGCTGAGGTAGTGCGGCACGGGCGCCCAGAGCGAGGCGGCGTCGATGCCCGCGGCGCCGGCGGCGGCGTGGAGGACGCCCACGATGCCGGTGGGGCCGCGATATGTGGGCTCACGAAAGCCCAGCCCCTCGACCAGCGCCCGCGGCCGGGCGATGCCGGTGAGTCGGACGTCACGTGTGTGGGCGACATCGGCCAGCAGGGCCCCGAAGCCGATCATCAGCTCGGCTCCCAGCTCCTGCGCGACCCCCACGACCAGCTCGGAGAAGCCGCGCCAGCGATAGGACGGCTCGCTGCCGGCGAGCAGCACCAGATCGCGTCCGCCGTCCTGGGGTCGCGCCAGCGCGATCTTGACCTCCGGCCACTCGAGATCGGACCCGGCCTCGGCGGCGAGGTCGATGGTGGGGCGCGAGACCTGGAAGTCGTAGAACCCCTCGGGGTCGATGCTCGCGATGTGCTGTGCGTCGAGCTCTTCGGCGATCGCGGCCAGCGCGCCCGAAGCGGCCTCGCCCGCGTCGTTCCACCCGCTGAACGCGAACAGCAGGATGGGATCCCTCAGATCGTCGGGGCGATCGTCCCAGCGAAGCTCACTCGTCATGCGTCAACGGTACCAAGGGCCTGTCGGCCCGGCCGGACACCCGTCTCGGACGCCCGGGGCGCGGGGCCAGGCCCCGGCGCGGCGCGCTCAGACTCCGGACTCGGTTCGGGCCATGCCGCGCTCGATCGCGTCGATCAGAAGCGGGCGGAGCCGGGCCGCCGGGATGATCGCGTGGACCGAGCCGACATCGAGAGCGCGCTCCACGCTGTGGATCTGGTCGAACTCGTCCGCGACCTGCCCGAGCATCTCGGAGCGCACGTC
>JARFPS010000063.1 GCA_029288175.1 Miltoncostaea sp.
CCGCTCCGAGGACGATCCACTCCATCCCGGTCTCGACCTCGTCGAGAAGCCGGTGCCCGCGCGGCCAGAACTCGACCCGGCGTCGAGGGGAGTCGTCGTGGTCATCGCCCGTGACCTTGACCGTATCCAGCACGGGAGGAACGCGGCAAGCCCGCCTTGGCGTCCCCGAGGACGTGACGCCGCAAGCCGACCCGAGGGTGCTCGGGGATGTGCAGCGACCGTGAACAGCGCCGAAGCGCCACTCCATGGGCCTCTCGCCCGGCTTCACCGCCTCCGCACGGGCGCTTAACGCCCGCTTAAGCCGTCGCTGCCAGCATCCACTTGGTTCGCTCGGCGAAAGATCCTGAAACGTTCTGTCGAAGAACTAGACGAAGGATCAGGAGGGAACTGGACCCCCGGGCTAAAGGTCGGGGCTTCAGATGCCGATAGAGGCATGCTCGGGCTGTGATGCCCGGGCGAAGAGAGTAGTCTGTCGAACATGTGTTCGTGTGGGTGTGGCCGGTCACGGCCGGCGGCACGTACTCGGAGGTGAAGATGTCGGTCAAGGAACTCGTGCGGAACGAAGACGTCCAGGCGCTCGTGGCACGCGGGCAGGAGCACGGCTTTCTCTCCTTCGAGGAGGTCGCGCAGTCCGTGGAGAGCCTCGACATGGACGGCTCGGCCGCGGAGGACCTCTACAAGCACCTCGACGAGCTCGGCATCGAGCTGGTCGAGGTCGATGAGGCGCGCAAGCGCCAGGCCAAGCTGACGGAGGAGAGCGACAAGCCGCCGCGGCGGCTCAACCTCAAGACCGACACGAGCACCGACTCGTTGCAGCTCTTCCTGAAGGACGTCGGGCGGGTCCCCCTGCTCACGGCGGCCCAGGAGGTCGAGCTGGCGAAGGCCATCGAGATGGGCGACCTCGACGCGAAGAAGAAGATGGTCGAGGCCAACCTGCGACTGGTCGTGTCGATCGCCAAGAACTACCGCAACCAGGGCCTGGCGTTCCTCGACCTGATCCAGGAGGGCACGCTGGGGCTGGTCCGCGCGGCCGAGAAGTTCGACTACCGCAAGGGCTACAAGTTCTCGACCTACGCCACCTGGTGGATCCGCCAGGCGGTGGCCCGCGCCATCGCCGACAAGGGCCGCACCATCCGCATGCCGGTGCATGTCGTGGAGAAGCTCAACAAGATCAACCGGGCCGAGCGCAAGCTGGTGTCCGAGCTGGGACGCGAGCCGACCATCCCCGAGATCGCCGACGCGGTGAAGCTCGAGGAGGCCGAGGTCGAGTCGATCAAGCGAAGCGCCCAGACGCCGGTGTCACTCGAGAAGCCCGTGGGCGACGACGAGGAGTCCGAGTTCGGCCAGTTCCTGGCAGACGAGAAGGCGCCCGCTCCCGAGAACGCCGCCGAGACGGTGCTCCGCAACGAGGGCCTGCAGGACGTCCTCAACACGCTGAGCTACCGCGAGCGGCGGGTGCTGGAGCTGCGCTACGGGCTCGGCGGCGAGCACCCCCGCACGCTCGACGAGGTGGGTCGCACGTTCAACGTCACCCGCGAGCGCATCCGGCAGATCGAGAACCAGTCGCTGCAGAAGCTGGCCAGCCTCGCCGAGGCGCAGCGCCTGCGCGAGGTGGCCTAGCGCCACCACCGCGCCGCGGCGCGGCATCCAGACTGGAGCCCGGCAACGTCGGGCTCTGCCCCCGACGGGCCTCGGATCTTCGATTCGGGGCTCGTCTGCTTTTCGGGCCCCGGACGCCGAACGTCGGCGGCCGGGCGCGCACTAGGCTGTGCGCATGGCGTTCGACGATGACGACGATCCACCCCGCCTCACCGACCCCGAGGAGATCGAGAAGGCGCGCCGGAGCCTGCGCGGAATGGAGGACATGCGCCGCCGGGCGCTCCGCTGGAGCTACCTCGTCATCGCGATCCTCATCGTCGTCGTGATCATCCTGGCCTACACGCGCTAGCGGCGATGGGCGGCGGCGAGTCCCTGGGGGTCGTGTCCGACCTGTGGCGCTACCCGGTGAAGTCCTTCGGCGGCGAGCGCGTGCGCGCGGCCTTCGCCGGGCCGTTCGGAGTGCTGGGCGACCGCCGCCACGCGCTGCTCGACGCCGCGGGCGCGCCGATGAGCGCCCGGCGCCACCACGCCCTGCTCGGCTACCGCGCCCGCTACCTCGATCCCGACGCCGCCGACCAGGTCGAGGTGACGACCCCCGACGAGTCCGTGCACGCATGGGACGACCCCGCCTTGGCCGAGCGTCTGGGCGAGGAGTTCGGCCAGGACATCCACATGGTCCGCAGCCCGGCCAGCGTGCACGACGCCGCGCCGGTGCACATCATCACCACCGCGTCGCTCGGCGCCGCCTCCGACTGGACGCCCGGCGAGGAGATGGACGTGCGCCGCTTCCGCCCGAACGTCGTCATCGACATGGACGGGCTGGATGCCTTCACCGAGGCCGCCTGGCCGGGGCTGAGCGTCGAGGTGGGCGACGACGGGCCGGCGCTGATGATCGTCTCCCCCACAGAGCGCTGCGCCGTGACCACCTTCGATCCCGACACCCTCGAGCGTGACAACCGGGTGCTGAAGGGACTCGCCGCCGACCGCGAGAACCTGTTCGGCGTCTACGCCGTGGTCAGCCGGCCGGGCTGGCTCCGCGTCGGCGCCGAGGTCAGGATCACCCGCTCCGCCGCATGACCGGCGCGGCGCTCCCGGATCTGCCCGACGACCAGGTGGCCCTGCTGGCGACCGTCGGCGCCGAGGGCCCGACGGTCATCCCGGTCAGCGCCCTCCACCGGGTCGACGAGCGCACGCTGCTCTTCGCCCTGAAGACCGACCGCGCCAGCCGGAAACGCTTGCGCGACGACGCGCGTGTGGCGATCTCGCTCAGCGGCG
>JARFPS010000151.1 GCA_029288175.1 Miltoncostaea sp.
TGGACATCGTCCTCGGCCTCTCGCTGCTCATCTGGACCGCGCTTGCGGCGTCCACCAACTGCAACGTCAACGCCTCGGGTGGGTATGCGAACTGCCTGAGCAAGTCGAACCCCTCGGCTGAGGCGGTGAAGGCCTGGCACAGCGCCGGGCTGGCCTACCGTTTCAGGCTGCACCGCTTCTCGACCGGCAGCAGCTGGGGCTACTGGCAGTTCAACGATCTGAACTACCACGTCGTCTCGTTGGGCCTCGGCGGCGCGATCACCGCTCAGGTCGACAACCGGGGCAGCGCCAACCCGGCGAGCTACTACGTGTCGCTTCAGTAGACGCCGAGCCCGCCGCGGGCACGGCCCTCACGGGCCGGTCCGCGGCGGCGGTCGGTCCGCGGCGCGTCAGCCGTTGGGGCTGATCGCCACCTTCACCGAGCCCTCCTCGCGGTTGTTCATCATGTCGTAGCCGCTCGCGGCCTCGTCATCGAGAGGTCGTGCGTGAGCACCGGGCTCGGGTCGATGGTGCCGGCCTCCAGCAGCGGCCAGAGCTCGGGCAGGTAGTTCTTCACCGGGGCGACCCCGCCGAGCTGGTGGGCGCCCTGTTGCTGCTGGCCTCGGACGCGGGCAGCTACATCACCGGCTCCAACATCGCCGTGGACGGCGGGTGGACCTCCACGACGGGCTCGGGCACGTACTCCGAGGAGGTCTACGGCATCTTCGACCACATTATGCCCGAGGGTCTGGGGCAGCCCTTGGGTCCGGCCGCGTGAAGATCGTCTCCCGGCGCGCGGGCGGCCCCCCGCGCGCCGGGAGACGACGAGCTCGATCCGCATCGGCCGAACCGCGCGCGTCGAGCCGGAGAAACGGCTACCGTCGAAGTCGATGAGCGAGCCGACCGCACCCCCCGTGCTGCTGACCGGAACCACCGGCTACGTCGGCGGCTACCTCCTGGAGAGCCTGCGCGCGGCCGGCCGTCCGGTGCGGTGCATCACCCGGCGGCCCCGCGCCCTCGCCCGCTACGAGGGGGACGGCGTCGAGGTGGTCGAGGCCGACGTCATGGATCGCGAGGCGATCGTGCGCGCGATGACGGGCGCCAAGACGGCGGTGTACCTGGTGCACTCCATGGCTCGCCTGTCGGGCTACCGGGAGCTGGACCGCCAGCTGGCCAGCTCCTTCGCGTCGGCGGCGAAGGCGGCCGGCATCACGAGGATCGTTTACCTCGGCGGTCTGGGGTCGGGCAAGGAGCTCTCCACCCACCTCGCCAGCCGCCACGAGGTCGGCAGGGTCCTCGGCGAGACCGGGGTTCCCGTCGTGGAGTTGCGCGCCTCGGTCGTGCTCGGGCCCGGCAGCCTCGCGTGGGAGATGGTGCGCGCCCTGGTCGATCGCCTGCCGGCGATGGTGACGCCGCGGTGGGTGGACACGCCCACCCAGCCCATCGCGCTGCACGACGTGATCGCCTATCTGCGCGCCGCCATCGACGCCCCGCCCGAGGTCGAGGGGACGTTCGAGATCGGCGGGGGAGACGTGGTGAGCTACGGCCAGATCATGCGCGAGTACGCCCGCCGACGCGGTATCCGGCGGGCCATGATCCGCGTGCCGGTCCTGACGCCCTACCTGTCGAGCCTGTGGCTGGGGCTTGTCACACCTGCCCACGCGCACGTCGGCCGGGAGCTGGTGGCCGGGCTGCGCACGCCCACCGTGGTGACCGACGATCGCGCGCGCCGGGTCTTTCCCGATGTTCGCCCGATGGGTCTGGCCGATGCGATCGAGCGCGCCCTCGATCGCGAGGACCTCGAGTTCGCCGAGATGCGCTGGGAGGAGGCGCTGCGCATCGCCGACCGCGACGGCTCCTACGGCGGGGTCCGGTACGGGTCGCGCCTGGTCGATTCGCGCTCCGTCGACGTGGCGGCCCCCCCGGCCGACGCCTTCGCGCCGATCCGGCGCATCGGGGGACGGAGGGGTTGGTACTACGCCGACGCCCTGTGGCGCCTGCGCGGGGCGCTCGACGTCGCGGTGGGCGGCGTGGGCATGAGGCGCGGGCGGGCCGACCCCGAGGTTCTGGCGCCCGGCGACGAGCTCGACTGGTGGCGCGTGGAATCGTTCGAGCCCGATCACCTCCTGCGCCTGCGGGCCGAGATGAAGGTGCCGGGGCGCGCGTGGCTGCAGTTCGAGGTCACCCCGCGCGAGGGCGGTTCGCGCATCACGCAGACCGCGATCTTCGACCCGGTCGGCCTGGTCGGCAACGCCTACTGGTACGCGCTGTGGCCTCTGCATCAGGTGGTCTTCGGGGGGCTCATCCGCAAGCTGGGCGAGGCCGCAGAGCGTCCGTGAGCGGACTCGGCTACGAGGATCTGAGCCCCGGGGCACGCGGGCGGCTCATCTCCCTGTGGCACGAGCAGTGGAACGCCGAGGCGTTCACGCGGAGGTCCATCGAGCGACCGCGTGGCGAGATCGCGAGGGGCATCTCCACGCACGCGGTCTCTCGCCTCGGGATCTCCGCGACGGCCGCCCTGTGCGAGTGGAGGGCCACGCGTCTCCTTCGACGGGAGGCGCGGCGGAGCGCGCGCGAGGTGGATTGGGCCGACGTGTGGCGGGCTCGGCGCGAGCTTCAGAAGGAGTGGCTCAAGGAGGGGTGAAGTCCGCAGGGCCGTGGACGAGCGCCGCGATCCGCCGACTCCGCCCTCGGGGCAGGACGACCAGCCCGACCGGCCGCAGGGCGACGTGCGGCGGCGCATCGGGCGGTCGTGGCTCGTCCGCCGGCGCGAGCTGAGCGAGGGCGAGCGCGTCACCACGCTCGAGCAGCTCTTCTTCGAGGGCTCGGACTTCGTTCCGAGCCTCTACCGCTTCGCGACGCTCATGTCGCTGTCGATCGCGATCGCCACCTTCGGCCTGCTCGCCGACAGCTCGGCCGTGGTCATCGGCGCGATGCTCATCGCGCCGCTCATGACGCCCATCCTCGCGTTCTCCGCCTCGACGGTGATGGTCTGGCCGCGCCGTCAGCTCCGGGCCGCGCTGGTCACCATGGCGGCCAGCGTCGGAGGGCTGGTGCTCGCCGGGGTCCTCTCGCTGGGCGCTACGCGCAGCGACCCCACGCTGTCGGGCGAGATCCTGGCCCGCACGGAGCCCACGCTTCTCGACATGGGCGTCGCGCTGGCGGCCGGCGCCGCCGGCGCCTATGTCCTGGTGCGGACGCGGGCCGGGGCGGCGCTGCCAGGGGTGGCCATCGCCGTGGCGCTCGTGCCCCCCCTCGCGACGGCCGGAGCGCTGCTGGCCCATGGCGAGAGCGATCTGGCTTCGGGCGCGCTGCTGCTGTTCGCGACCAACCTCGTCGGCATCGTCCTTGCGGCGAGCCTGGTGTTCCTGCTCACCGGCTTCGTGCCGCAGGCACGGTCGCTGTCCCACTCGCGCGAGATCAGGGTGGGTCTGGTGGCCAGCGGCGTCCTGGTGCTGGCCGTCGCATACCCGCTGTGGAACCAGGGCAACGAGATCTACCAGGACACCCAGGCGGACGGCCGCGTGCGCGACGCGGCCGAGGCGTTCCTCGAGCAGAACGACCCGGAGACGGTCGTGTTGTCGACCGACGTCAACGACTCGGTCGATCCCACGGAGGTGGTCATCGGTCTCGCCGGCCCGAGCGCCCCGCCCAGCCAGGCGCAGGTGAACGTCGCCGCCGGGCGCCTCTCCGACCAGCTCGGCGAGCCCATCAGCCTGCGGGTGCGCTACACGCCCACCGTGGTCGCCACGTCGTCGGACGCCGACCGAAGCGCGGACGTCCTGGGGGCCGGCGGACGATGAGCGGGGGCGGTGCCGACCGGCGCTGGTGGACGTTGATCGCCATGACCGGCGCCCTGTCGATGATCCTGCTGGACGCCACGGTGGTCAGCGTGGCGCTCCCCACGATCCAGCGCGATCTCGACCTGACCCAGGTGGAGCTCCAGTGGGTGCTCAACGCCTACCTGCTGACGCTCGCGGCGTTCGTCGCGGTGGCCGGCCGGTTGACCGACATGTTCAACCGGGTGCATGTCTTCTCGCTCGGCGTGGTGGTCTTCACGGTTGCATCGGCCGTCTCCGGCCTGGCGCAGGACGAGGCCATGATCATCGGCGCGCGCGCCGTCCAGGGCGTCGGGGCGGCCCTGATGATCCCGCCCTCGCAGACGCTGGTGCTCAACGCGTTCCGCCTCGACGAGCGCGGCAAGGCGATGGGCATCTACGCGGGCGTGTCCCTGGTGTTCCTCTCCCTCGGGCCGCTGCTGGGCGGCCTGTTCACCGAGATCGACTGGCGGCTCGTCTTCTGGATCAACCTGCCCGTGGGCCTCGCCACCTTGGCGCTGACGCGCATCGCCCGCCCGGACGGGCGCGTGGCGGAGCGCGGGCGCATGGACTGGCCCGGCTTCGCCACGCTCGTGGTGGGCCTCGGGGCGCTGGTGCTGGGGCTGATGCAGGCCTCGAGCTGGGGATGGGGCAGCCCCGAGACCATCGTCGCCCTCGTCGTGGGGACCGTGATGGTGGCCGCCTTCATCGTCATCGAGCTCCGCGCCCGCACCCCGCTGCTCGAACTGCGACTGTTCGCCGGCCGCAACTTCAGCGCCAACGTGGCGGTGCTGTTCTTCGTGCAGTTCGGTCTGATGGGGGCGTCGGTGTTCGGCGCCATCTACGCCCAGGACCTCCTGGGCTTCACTCCCATCGAGGCCGGGGCCTCGTTGCTCCCGCTGACGCTGCCCCTGCTGCTCATCGCGCCGCTTGCGGGGCGCGTCTACGACCGCATCGGCCCGCGCCAGTTGGTGGGCGGCGGGGCGATCCTCGCCGGGGCCGGCCTGCTTCTGAACGGCCTGCTCCTGCACGATCTGGACTACTGGATCCTGCTGCCGGGTTACGTGATGCTGGGCGCGGGGCTGGGGTTGGTGATGAGCCCGGCCAACACCGACGCCCTCAATGCGTCCCCGGCCGACCGGCGGGGCGCCGCCTCGGGCGCGGTGATGACCATGCGGCAGGTGGGGGGCACCTTCGGCATCGCCATCCTCGGCACCATCGTGTCGAGCGTGGCCACTCGGCGCCTCGACGACGTGGCCGCGTCGGTGGGGGCCACCCCCGAGCAGACCGCCGAGGCGGAGCGCATCCTCACCGACCAGAGCGCCGGCGCGGACATGGGCTCCGGCGAGAACGCGATCCTCGCGCGGGTGCCGGCCGCCGAGCGCGAGAGCCTCGTGGAGCAGGCGAAGGAAGCCGTGGCCGACGGCATCGGCGCCGCCTACATCACGGCGGCGGTCATCCTGATCGTGGTCGGGGTGGTGGCGTTCATCCGGCTGCGCCGCCTGGTCTTCACCGACGACGGCCCTCCGCCGGCGCCGATGGCCTGACGGCCCGGTGGCCCGGCCGGTCCTGCCGGCGCCGTGTGAGAGACTGCCCGCCGTGGGACGAGCGCGCGCCAGGGCGCGGCAGGGCAAGCAGGCGAAGGTCCGGCCGCCGAAGAACCCTCCGAAGGGGAGCGGACCCGCGAGGGGGGCCCACGAGGGCATCCGCATCAACCGGATCTTCCTCGGCCTCTTTCTCGGTGCGCTCTGGGGTCTGGCCGTCTGGGTCTTCACCATCGTCCTCGGCGGCGACGCCGTCATCGGCCTGCTGCTGTTCTTCGTGGTGGCCTGCTCGCTGGTGGGCGGGGCCACGTTGGGGATCATGGAGGGCGCCAACGCCCGCAAGCGCGGCGAGCCCCTGTTCGGCTCGCGGCGCTGAGCGTGCCGCCGGGCGCTTCGCCCGGCGGTCTGCGAATCACCGGGCCGTCGACTATCCTCACTCGGTGACCGTGCTAGGCGGGGAGCTAGCGGTGCCCTCCACCCGCAATCCGCTACAGCGGGGCACAATCCCCGTCCGAGGGGCCGGTTCGAGGAAGAGGAGCTCGGGAAACGCGGCACTGATGGCGAGGTCCCATTCGGTGGGCGACCGTGAACCAGGTCAGGTCCGGAAGGAAGCAGCCTTAAGCGGCACCGCCCAGGCGCAATGGGAGAGCCTCGCCGGAGCTGGCAGCCCTTGCTCTGTCCTCGTGCCGAGTCTCGACGACGGGTGCACGGTCACACTTCTTCCGGCGCGCCCGTGAACGAGCAGGGCGGGAGCCTCTACAACCGCCACCGGCCGGCGAGTTTCGCCGACCTGGTGGGACAGTCGCACGTGGAGCGCGCGCTGGGGAACGCGCTCCGCGCGTCGCGCCCGGCCCAGGGATACCTCTTCTCGGGGCCTCGGGGTACGGGCAAGACCACCACGGCGCGCATCCTCGCGCGTTGTCTCAACTGCCAGTCGTCCGACGGGCCCACCGCCGAGCCGTGCGGCACCTGCGACTCATGCCGCCGCACGGGGCACCCCGACTGGATGGACGTGGTCGAGGTGGACGCGGCGTCCAGCGCGCGGCGCATCGACGAGATCCGCGACTGGCTCGAGACGGTGCGCTACGCGCCCGTCGCGTGCCGCTATCGCGTGACCATCATGGACGAGGCCCACCAGATCCAGGAGGGCGCCGCCAGCGCGCTGCTGAAGACCCTGGAGGAGCCGCCTCCGCAGCTGGTGGTCATCCTCTGCACCACCCACGCCTGGGACATCCTTCCCACCATCCGCTCGCGCCTGCAGCACTTCGTGCTGCGACGGCCGGAGGTTCCCGAGCTGAAGCAGGTCATCGAGCGCGTGAGTCGCGCCGAGGGCGTGGAGGTGACCGAGGACGCGCTCGACGCGCTCGCCCGGGCGGCGGAGGGCTCCTACCGCGACGCGCTCGGTCTGCTCGACCAGCTGGCGACCTACACCGGCGGCCGCGTGACCGGCCCCGACGTGCTCGAGCTGATCGGCGCGGCCGATCGCGCCACGCTGTTCGAGTTGGTGCAGCTCGTGGCGGGCGGCGACCCGGCGGGGGCCTTCGCCCTGATGGTGCAGAGCCTGG
The DNA here is from genome assembly GCA_029288175.1 of Miltoncostaea sp. Taxonomy (GTDB): domain Bacteria; phylum Actinomycetota; class Thermoleophilia; order Miltoncostaeales; family Miltoncostaeaceae; genus JARFPS01. Next base: position 6,907 of record JARFPS010000151.1, read on the forward strand.
ACGGCGGCGTGGACCCCTCGCAGCTGATGCGCTCGCTGACGGCCCATCTGCGCTACGTCTGCTTGTTGCAGCAGGGCGCCCACGCTCGCCAGGAGTGGGGGTTCGGCGACGAGGACCTGGCGCGCCTGCAGGCGCAGGCCAACCAGCTCGAGCCGGCGCGCGTGGTGCGGGGACTCGACCTGCTCGCCGAGGCTCAGCTGCGCATCCACCACGGCGGCGCCGACCCGCGGCTGCAGCTCGAGCTGGTCGTGGCGAAGCTCGCACGCCCCGCCTTGGACGGCGACGCGCAGGCGCTGGCCGCCCGGGTGGCCGCGCTCGAGACCGGTG
>JARFPS010000209.1 GCA_029288175.1 Miltoncostaea sp.
GACTTCTGCCCCGACTCCTTCGCGGAGCGGGCCGCCGACCCCGCCGTCCGGATGATTGAGGTGAAGCTCTCTCAGGGTGCGAAGCCGGGCCGCGGCGGCCTTCTGCCGGGCTCCAAGGTCACCGAGGAGATCGCCGCCATCCGCGGCGTCCCCGCGGGCCAGGTGGTCATCTCCCCGCCCCACCACCGCGCCTTCTCGACGCCGACAGAACTCCTCGCGTTCGTCGCCCGGCTGCGCGAGCTCTCCGGAGGCAAGCCCGTGGGGATCAAGCTCTGCGTCGGCGACCCTGCGGACGTCCTCGGGATCGTCAAGGCGATGCTCGAGAGAGACGCGCTCCCGGACTTCATCACCGTCGACGGGAGCGAGGGCGGCACCGGCTCCGCACCGCTCGAGTTCAGCGACTCGGTCGGGATGCCACTGCGCGAGGGGCTCAGCCTCGTACACAACGCCCTCGTCGGCGCAGGGCTCCGCGATCGCGTGGCGGTCGCGGCCAGCGGGAAGATCATCACCGGGTTCCACATGGTGCGGGCGCTGGCGATCGGGGCGGACTTCTGCATGTCCGCGCGCGCCATGATGTTCGCGCTCGGCTGCATCCAGACGCTGCGCTGCAACACCAACAAGTGCCCGGTCGGGGTGGCCACCCAACGGCCCTCGCTGGCGGCGGGCCTTGACGTCGAGGACAAGAGCGAGCGCGTGCGCCGCTACCACGACGAGACCGTTCGAAGCTTCCTGGCCCTGATCGCCGCCGCCGGGCTGCGCGACCCCGACGAGCTCCGACCCGGGCATGTCTGGCGGCGGGTGGACGAGGTCACGGCCGTCAACTACGCGCAGATCTACCCCAGCCTGGAGGAGGGGGTGCTGCTCGAGGACCCGATTCCGCAGCCCCTCCTCGCCGACTGGGCGCGCGCGCGAGCCGATGCCTTCGCGGCCAGCGCAGGCGGCCCCGGCCCTGCCACCGTGGCGCCCTGACCCGGAGGTCGCAGGTTCGAATCCTTGCCCCCGCCACGGCTCGGGCAGGAGTCAACCGGCGCGCTTCCCTCGCGTGGGCAGCGCAGCGCGCGACCCGGGGTCGGCGCCGCACGACGTCACCCCTCCGCTTCTGCGGTGCTGGGGGGTGGCGTGGGCGGTGCGCCCGCCGGGCAGTGTGTCGTCGCCAGCCGGTAGCTCCACCGAGAAGGCAGTCGCGTCCGGGATCGTTCGGGTCTGCCACCGGGTGGCGACCCCGGGCAGGTAGGTGCCCACGTCCCCGAAGGCAGTCGGGTCGAGGGCGCGTGACAGAGTATGCGCGTGGCGGACGAGTCGGATCGCATGAGCGTGGCCAAGGAGCTCTACGCCGCCTTCGAGCGCGGGGACCTCGAGACGATCTACGGCCTCCTCGACGAGAACGTGCTCTGGGAGATGCTCGGCCCGAGCGAGCTTCCGCACTCGGGGACCTATCGAGGCGTCGAGGAGGTCCGGCGCTTCTTCGAGATCCTGCTCGAACACACCGTGGTGGAGCGCATCGAGATGAACCGCTTCACGGAGACCTCCGACGGCGTCATCGTCGAGGGCTTCGAGCGCGGGTCGTTCCGAGGGCACCCCGCCTCCTACGACATGCGCTGGTGCCATGTGATGACCATCGACGACGGCAGGATCACCCGCTTCACGGACTACCACGACACCGCGCCGATGGTGGAGGCCATCAGGAGCTAGGGCCACGCCCCCGGAAGCGATCCGCCCCATTGGAGGGGCACGAGGGGCGGATCAGCCGGGCCCTGCCCCACTCACCATTCGAGCAGCCCGGGGCGGCGGGCGTCCTGCCGGGCGGCGGCGCGTCGGGGCAGTCGCCCGAAGAAGACCAGGGTGCCGACCACCGTCAGCACCAGGTTGACGGCCTTCGGCCCCCGGAGCTTGGAGGTGCCGATGGCACGCGCCCGCATGTGGACGGGAACCTCCTCCACCCGCAACCCCGCCTCGTGCAGCCGCATCAGGGCCTCGACCTCCGGTGCGCCGCTCGCGTACGGCTCGGACATGAGCTCCGTCGCGGCCGAGTTGGCGGCCGCCATCCCGGACGTCGGGTCATGGAAGACCCGGCCCAACCTCAGGCGCATCGCGCGACGCAGCAGGCCGATGCCGAGCCTGCGCGACGGGCTCGGCGCATAGCGGCGGTCGTCGTAGCCCTCCCCCGAGGCGAACCGCGACCCGACCGCCACATCGCACTCACCCGAGCGCACCCGCGCCACCAGGCGCGCCAGCTCGGCGACCGGGTGCTGCGCATCGGCGTCGACCCGACCGCAGACCTCGTAGCCGCGACGCCGGGCTTCGGCGTACCCCGCCGCGACTCCGGCCCGCAGCCCGCGGTTACTCCCGAAGGACACCACCGCCGCCCCGAAGCGCTGGGCCACGTCCGCGGTGCCGTCGGTGGAACCGTCGTCCACCACGAGGACGTCGGCGTACGGCAGCTCGACCGCAAGCTCCTCCAGCACGGCCGGAAGGCTCCGCTCCTCGTTCCAGGCCGGGATGAAGACCACGGTGTCGGGCATCGGCCGAGCTTATCCCGCCCGACACCGGGCGGATCGCGCCCCGGGCGCCCCGTCGTTCAGGCGCCGAGGGTGTCGTAGTCGCGGCGCCAGTCTCCGGAGGCGCCCGGCGGCTGGTAGTGCTCGCGAAGCGAACCCGCCAGGCTCAGGGCGGCGGTGGCGTCCTCTGCGTCCAGCAGCTGGTGGGTGCGCTGCTCGGCGATGCGCCCGCTGGTCGAGACGGTCGCCGAATAGGCGGCCGCCGCCCGCTCGCTGGGCATCGAGTAGATGACGAGGCCGTCCAGGTCCCCGAGCATCCAGAAGAACTGAAGCATCTCGCCCCCGGCCTGCTCGATGACCGCGGCGGCGGCTTCCGCCCTGCTCGACGGATTCCTGACCATCTGACTCCAGGCCTCGCTGGTGTAGCGGAAAAGGCTGACATAGGTCGGCATATCGGCTCCCGAGATCGCGTGCCCGGGTCGCGCTGAGGTTCCGACCCGAGAGGGCGTCGGGGCGAACGTACCGCGACTCCAGGGCCCTGAGAACGGCCCGCGCCGACGACGATGCGTTGCGAATCTGCGCAGATCGCCGACGAAGCGGCCCGCCGGGCGGATGGGGGCGGGCGGAGACCTTAAGACTCGGTGACAGCGCTTCGGCGCCGGGGACCGCACGGGTAGGCTCGGCGCGTGCGATTCCGCCTTCCGGCCGCCCTCGCGCTCGTCGCGGTGCTCACCGTGGCCGCGGCGTGCGGCTCCGACGAGGATTCCGACGACGCCGGCCCAACCGCGACCGCGTCACCGACCACCGCGACGACGCCCACCCCCGCGGAGCCGCCACCCGCGGCCACGACGGCGCCGGATCCGCCCGAGCCGGAGCCCGCTCCGCCGCCCGAGCCGCTGCCCGGCCTGCCCGCCTACACGGCGGGCTTCCAGTCCTGGGACCGGCTGAACAACGAGCCGATCCCGCCGAACTCCCCGCAGACCGCCCGCGTGGGCTTCGACGCGCACCTCGGCACCAAGAACGTCCGGGTGAACCGCGATCGCGACCGCCTGGCGCAGACCGGCGCCGGCGAGCGCCGCCCCTACCCCGAGGGCACGATCCTGGTGAAGGAGGCGCGCACCGGAGACTTCGTCTCGCTGGTCGCGATCATGCGCAAGATCAGTGGCACCGATCCGGCCCATGGCGACTGGGTGTTCATCGAGTACAAGCGATCAAGCGCGGACGCGCCCTTCACCACCGAGCCGCGCCTGATGGGCGAGCTGTGCTGGAGCTGCCACCAGATCGCCGACGACACCGACTGGGTGTTCACGCCGAACGACGCCTGACCTCGGGCGCCACCGGCCGCCCGCTCAGGGGCCCTTGTCGCTCCGAGCGACGGCCGCCGCCGCGGCCCGCTCGCGCAGCACGTACTTCTGGACCTTTCCGGTCGAGGTCTTGGGCAACTCGTCCAGCCTCTCGAAGGCGTCCGGGCACTTGAAGGCGGCCAGCCGCGAGCGGACGTGCTCGCGGAGCGCCCGCGCATCGAGGTCGCCGGCATCGCGAGGGACCACGAAGGCCCACGGCCGCTCGCCCCACCGGTCGTCGGGAACGCCGACCACAGCGGCCTCGGCCACGTCGGGGTGGGAGGTGATGGCCTGCTCCACCTCGATGGTCGAGATGTTCTCGCCGCCCGAGATGACGATGTCCTTGGCCCGGTCGCGCACCTCGATATAGCCGTCGGGATGCCACACGGCAACATCGCCGGAATGGAACCAGCCGCCGCGGAACGCGGCGGCGGTCGCCTCCGGATCGGCGAAGTACCCCTTCATCACGTTGTTGCCGCGCATCACGACCTCGCCGAGCGTCCGTCCGTCCCGCGGCACGTCGCGCCCGTCGTCGTCCACGACGCGGATGGGGTCGGCGATCACCATCGCCACGCCCTGGCGCTTGAGCAGGGCCGAGCGCTCCTCGGGAGCCGCGCCGTCCCACGAGACCTGTGGCTGACAGACCGTGTGCGGGCCGTAGGTCTCGGTGAGGCCGTAGACGTGCGTGATCCGCGCGCCGAGTGCCTCAAGGCGCCCGAGCACGGTGGGGTTCGGGGGCGCGGCGGCGGTCATGATGTGGAGGGGCCGATCGAGCGCGCCCGCCTCGGGGGCGTCGACGAGCCCCGCGAGCACGGGGGGCGCTCCGCAGAGGTGCGTGACGTCGTGCTCGCGGATGAGCCCCCACGCCTCGGAGGGCCGGAAGGCGCGCGCCGTCACCTGGGTGCCTCCCGCGGCCACGATCGCCCAGGGATGGCACCACCCGTTGCAGTGGAACATGGGCAGCGACCACAGATAGACGGTGCGGTGGTCGTGGCCCGCCGTCAGATTCTCGCCGAGGGCGTTCAGGTAGGCGCCGCGGTGGGTGTACATGACGCCCTTGGGTGGGCCGGTCGTGCCCGAGGTGTAGTTGAGCGAGATCAGACCGTCTTCGTCGTCGACCGTCCACGACAGCGGATCGTCCGACCCACGCGCAAGGAGCTCATCGATCGGGGTCGCGCCGGTCGCCCCTCCCGCGCCGGTCCTTCCGGCGGGGATGACCACCACCTCCTCCACTCCCGCGCGAGCCTCGATCGCCGGCGCCACACGGGGAAGCAGCTCCGCGTCGGCCAGCAGCATCCGAGCCCCGCTGTGGTCGAGTATCGCGCCGACCTCCGGCGGGGCGAGACGGGTGTTCAGCGCAACCAGCACGCCGCCCGCCAACGGGACGCCGAAATGGGCGATCACCAGCTCCGGGGTGTTGGGGCACAGGTAGGCGACACGGTCGCCGGGGGCCATCCCGGACGCGCGCAGCGCGGTGGCCAGCCGCATCGCCTCCTCGGCGAGCGCGCGGTAG
>JARFPS010000217.1 GCA_029288175.1 Miltoncostaea sp.
CCGGGAGACCCGCAGGTGCAGGAGACCTCCATCGACAGCATCGCGCCGGGAGAACAGGTCGCCGTTGAGATCCCCGGCCCGTCCGCCCCGCAGTTCGGCGATCAGGGAACCCTGGAGATCGAGATCGAGCCCGTCGAGAACGAGACGCGGGTCGACAACAACCGGGCCGAGTACCCGGTGACGATCACCATCTAGACCAGGTCCGTGGACGAGGTCCCGGTTTGGCTCCTGGGCGTGGTCGCCGCGCCGGGCGTCGTGGCCGTCGTGCTCTGTGCGTTTCTCTGGCGCGGGCTGGGTCGCGCGCGTGAGGCCGACCGCGTGCTGCTGCCCGACGGTGCTCAGGCCAGCCTGGCCGACCGGCAGGCCGGCCTGCAGCGCACCATCGAGCGCCTGGACGGCGAGCTCGCCGCGTTGACCCGCCTCGTCGAGGAGCAGGGGCTGAGCACCGAGCAGGGCCTCAGGACGGCGCTGCGTCTGCAGGGCCTGGTGCGCTATGACGCGTATCGCGATATGGGCGGGCGCCAGTCGTGGTCGCTCGCGCTGCTCGACGGTGACGCGACGGGCGCCGTGGTCACCTCGTTGCACGCGCGGGACCATGCCCGCGTGTACCTGAAGGAGCTGACCGAGGGACGCCCGTCTCAGCGCCTGTCGCCGGAAGAGCTCCGGGCCGTCACCCTGGCGACGGGCCGGGAGCCCCTTCCGCCTCTCGACGGTGTGGTCGACGACGTCGCGCTCGATCCCGCCGACGACGAGGGGGCGACGGCGTGAGGGTCGGCTACCTCGGGCCGCCGGGCACCTTCGCCGAGGAGGCCCTCATCGCGCTGGTCGGCGACCTCGACGATCACGACGCCGTGCCCCTTCCGGGCGTGGTCGACACCTTCGAGGCCGTCCGTTCCGGAGAGGTGCCGAACGCGCTCGTCCCGATCGAGAACAGCATCGAGGGCTCGGTCACGCAGACACTGGACCAGCTCGCCTTCGTCCAGCCCACGCTCTTCCTTCAGGCGGAGGTCGTCCACCGGATCCGGCACCACCTCATCGTCCGCAGGGGTGTGCGCGTGGCGGACGTGCGGCAGGTCATCTCCCACCCCCAGGCAACGGCGCAGTGCCAGGGGTTCCTCCGGCGCGAGCTCCCAGGCGTGCCCCTGGCGGCCTCGCACTCCACGGCGGAGGCGGTCCGGCTGGTGAGCGCCACCGAGGAGCCCTGGGCGGCCATCGGGACCCTCCGCGCGGCCGAGCTCTACGAGGCCGAGGTCGTGGCGGATGACATCGCGGATGTCTCCGACAACCGCACGCGCTTCGTGATGCTGGGTCGGGAGGAGGCGCCGGCCGAGGGCCCCGGGCGCTTCCGGACGTCGATCGTCTGCATGCTCGACCGGGACCGGCCGGGGGCGCTGCTGGCCATCCTGCAGGAGTTCGCCATGCGCGCGGTCAACCTGTCACGGCTTGAAAGCCGTCCTGCCAAGACCGGCCTGGGGCGCTACGTCTTCTTCATCGACATCGAGGGCAGCGCGCAGCGCGATCTGCCGGTCAGCGCCGCCATCACGGCCATCGAGCAGCAGGGCGTCGCCGACGTGCTGATGCTCGGCGCCTACGCGGTCATGGACCCGAGCGCCTGAGCGTGTTCTAGAATCTCCCGCGGTCAGAACGCAGGAGGTTCCGCGCGGCGGTGTCGCAGCAGGTCCTGGTCCTGAACGCCAGCTATGAGCCGATCAACGTCTGCTCGTTGCAGCGCGCCATCGTTCTGGTCCTGAAGGAGAAGGCCGAGGTGCTCGAGCGCGCTGCGGCGCGCCTGCGCTCGGCGGCGGGGGCCGTGCTCGACCACCCGCTGGTCATCCGGCTGCGCTACTACGTCAGCGTCCCGCGCCACTCCGCTCGCAAGATCTCGCGTCGCGCCGTCTTCGCCCGCGACGGCTACCGCTGCCAGTACTGCGGTGCGGGCTCGCAGCTGACGATCGACCACGTCATCCCCCGCAGCCGCGGCGGGCACTCCGATTGGGACAACGTCGCCACCTGCTGCTCGCCGTGCAACCTTCGAAAGGGCGACAGCACCCCCGAGGAGATGGGCTGGACGTTTCGCACCCCGCCCCGGGCGCCCCGCTCCGACATCTTCATCAGCGTCGCTGCGCCCCGCCATCCGCGCAGCTGGGAGCCCTACCTGGCCCCCTGACGTCCCCGTCAGGTCGCGAGGGTGCCGCCGAAGACCTGCCAGGCCAGCGCGGACTTCGCCGTCAGGCTGAGAAGGATGTAGGTCGACTCGCCGAACAGATAGTTCCGCCACGGCCCGATCCTGCGGTACTGCAGGATCATCGTGACCGCGAAGCAGTTGAAGAGGATGAACAGCGAGATGAAGATGCCCCACACGAAGCCGGGGGGCGAGGCGTCGACGCCGGGGCTGACCAGGTAGATCCCGATGGCGATCCAGGGGATGGCCCCGCAGAGCGTCCCCAGCCAGAACGCCAGCCAGCGCGCGCCCCCCGGCACCTCGTCGCGCTCCATGATGAGCCCGAACAGGATCATGGCCGCGTTGACGCCGGCGAGCGCCACCAGCGCGGCGACGTCGCTGATGCCCGTGAGCATCGCGATGAGCACGATCATCACCGACGAGCTGAAGGCGTACTCGATCCAGCGCGCGTCGTTGCGATCGTGCTTCAGTCGCTCGCGGTACCAGCCGAACACCCATGGCGAGGCAAGGGTGAGGTGCGCCGCCGCCGACATGAAGAGGAAGATCGCCACGCCCCAGGCGATCTCGATCGAAAAGAGCTCGGTGAACGTCGCTTCGGTGCCCGGCGGGCCCTCCAGGAAGTTCGCCGTCACCGGGAGCGAGAAGCCGTTGGACAGCACCAGGATCAGCAGGCCCTGCGCCAGGTGCAGCAGGCCCATGCCCACGTTGTAGGCGCGTAGGCGCGTCCAGACCCGGGCGGGGGCCTCGGCCACCTGTGAGTCGAGCGGTTTCATCGGTGCCCCCAAGGATGTCGTCACCATCGCTCGTGAGATGGATACCAGCTCCGCCGGGGGTGGGGGCTCGGAGCGGCGGCCGTCCCGGAGCCCGGAGGCCCCGGCGCCGCGTCTATCCTCTCGGCGGGCCCTCGTAGCTCAGTGGATAGAGCACGGGTTTCCTAAACCCGGTGTCGGAGGTTCGATTCCTCCCGAGGGCGCTTGGCCACTGTCCGATATCTCCCTTGCCTGCTGAGAGGGCGCTGTGGCAGGGCCAGGCCGAGCGATAGGAGGCGCCACCCCCCTTTCTAAGTCGAGGACGGCCCATGAGCGACCATCCCCCCCGACACGCCGAGCGCGACCGCATCACGATCACGAGCGCTCAACTCCGGTTCGCATCGTGGATGACCGACGTCCTGGTCTACACGGTCGTGCTGAACCTGTTCGTCGAGTACGCCGACGCCGTCGTGATCGACTCGTTCACGATCTCGATCTTCACGGCGGTGCTCCTGAAGGCGTTGCTCGACGCGATCCTCCACTTCGAGCATCGCGTCGACGCATGGTTCGCAGAACGGGAGGGCGCGGCCTTCCGCGCGCTCGCGGTCGGCTCAACGCTCCTCATCCTGTTCTTGTCGAAGTTCGTGATCCTCGAGGTGGTCGACCTCGTTTTCGGAGATCACGTCGAACTGGGAGGCCTCGTTGAGGTTGTGCTGCTCGTCATCGTCCTGATGGTGAGCCGGCAGGCCTTTCAGTGGATCTACGATCGACTCGGCTCCGCCGGCGCTCGCCCGGCCGCATGACGCCGCTGCTCAGGTGTGCCCAGGCCCCGTGCGGCCGCGCCGGGGTTGCCTCGACCCGGTGTCGGAGGTTGATTCTCCCGAGGGCGCTCCGTGAGCGCGGATCGGGAGCCACTCACGGCTCCATCACACGCCTCGGCGTACGTAGCGGAGGAAGAGGAAACCGTCCTCCTCGGCCGCGTGCGTGAGTCGCATCTGGCGAGGCGCGTGCTGTGCCGGGCCCCGAATGATCCGGGTGGCCCCGCCGCCCACGAGCACCGGGGCGACGGTGAGCACGAGTTCATCCACCATGCCGGCCGCGAGGAGTTGTCCGTTGAGCGCCGGGCCGCCCTCGCAGTCGACGACGTTGGCGCCGCGCCGCCGCAGTTGACGCAGAGCCGCCACGAGGTCGGCTCCGCCATGGCCAATGGCGATCACATCTGCGCGCCGACGCGCGCGCTCAAGGGCCTCGCGGTCGGCATCCTCCGCGGTGATGACGATCGGCTTCTCGGCGCTCTCCACGAACAGCGGCGACTGCCAGGCGAGGTGCAGGCTCCGCGAGACCACGGCGAGGCGCGGGAACTCCGACTTGCCTCGGCGCCGCCGAGCGGCGCGGACATCGTCCGACAGCCGCACCGGTCCGTAGCCCTCCACGCGGACCGTCTCGGCGCCGGCGAGCACCACATCGGCGATGCCGCGAAGCCCGAGGAACAGCCGCCGGTCGGCGTCGTTCCCCAGTCCGCCGGCCCGTCCATCGAGGACGGCGGCGCCGTCGGCGCTCTGGATCATCGCCAGGAAGATCCAGGGACGGCCCTCGGGCTCGGGCCGCGCCGTCGCTCCGACGATGTCCACGAGGTCGACGGGACGGACCCGTTCGGGGGGAATCAGCCTCACCGTGCCGCCCTCCTCGCCGCCGACCCGGTCCACCCATGGCGCGCCGCGCCCGGGTGGCGCCCTGGGCCGATGGGCCACCGCGGGTGCGCCGTATGCGCGCGGCGCGGATTGTCACCGGTGAACGGCACCCCTCCGGAGGCGGGTAGACCCCGGTGTGATCGGAACCGACCGATGCTCGATGCCGTGAGGGGCTTCGCCCGATGCGCCGGACGGGCCATCTTCGACCTGGAACCGCAACCTGCGCGACGCGTGGCGCGCAGCGGCTCGCTCACCCGTGGGATGCCAACAGGCCGGACGGCCCCGCGGGACCAGCCCGGGCGTCCAGGCCCGGTACCGGAGGCTCGACTCCTTGCGAGGTCGCTGCCCGGTGCGCGTGCAGCGGCCTTCACTCCTCGGAGGTCTCGACCTCCACGTCGTCGCAGTTGACCGCTTCGAGCGACTCCAGCGCTGTGAAGACGGCGCTCACGTCCGGCGCAAGCTCGTTGAAGGCCTCCGACAGCGACTCGTCGCCGGAGAGATCGTCGATGCTCTGCTCGAGGTTGTCGACGGCGTCGTTGACACCGCTCACCTGCTCCTCGCCGACGGCAGACGCGGATTCCGCGAGGTCGTCCAGGTCGTCCTTGATGGCGTCGCGCGCGTCCTCAAGGTCCTCGATGCTGACCGTGGTCGGGTCGAGGTCCGCCAACGCCGTGATGTCCGTTTCGAGCTGGGTGAGGTCGGTGCAGTACTGCTGCTCCGCCGTGAGCTCGTCGTCATCGTCGCCGCAGGCGGCCAGCCCGAGGCCGAGAGCGGCCGCGAGACCCAACGCCACAATTGCTCGCTTCATGATGCCCCCTTGTCGTTGAGGGACATTACCCGCATGAGGGCCTCACACAATCCTTGCGAGCCGAGGACCCCCGGCCGCCGGAGCATGGGAGAGTGATTTGGAGGTCACGAGTCGAGACGGAGGTCGCCATGGCGAAACTGGTGGAAGTCGAGGTCAAGGAGCGGATGGGGCGCGAGGAGGCTGCGGAGGTTCTCCGACGGATTGCGGACTCCCTTGCCCGTCACAACGAGGTCGAGTTTCGGCGCAGCGGCAAGCAGGTCCGTGTCCACGTGCCCGACGAGGTCGAGCTCGAGGTGGAACTCGAGATCTCGACCGACGGGGGTGAGTTGGAGGTCGAGCTCAGCTGGTGAGGTCGGGGGCGGCGTGCCGCAGCTCGGTGGTCGCCCGGAACCCAGTGCTGGGACCTGTACGACCGCCACCGCTGATCCAGGAGGCG